>CAZFBN010000075.1:0-26399 GCA_964517145.1 uncultured Saprospiraceae bacterium | reverse complement strand
AGGGTAGTTATTTGCTGGAAGACCATGGTGATGTAGTTTTCCACGCGCTCTTGCTGGGGCAGTTTGGTGTGGGTGGCGTGGGTGCCAGTGGCTACGCGGCGGGCGTTGAGGTCGGCGTCGCGGAGGTAGTTATTTTGTACTTTGTCGTAGAGTGCTTCTAAAGATAAATTGGCTTTATATGCAGCTTTGGCGATGAGTTCTATCAACAGCGTATGGTGGTCGAGGCATTGAAGGAGTTGATAAACGAGCGGTAATTGCGCCTCTTGTACCTCTTTGCTATAATGGGTCATAAAAAGAATGGCAGCATCACCGGGGTTCAATTCATTGATTTTCACGGTCGCCCAATTTTCGGGCAGGGCGCGGCTGGTCAGCAAAGTTTTAGCGTTCAGGCTGCGTAGGCGCTGCTCGCAGCGGAGGAGGTCTTCGAGCTTATTGGCGTTGTCTATCACCAGGAGGCAGTCGGGTAGCTGGTTGAGTTTGTTGAGGATCAGGTCGAAGGCTTGGGCTTCGTAAGTATCGAGGGGGAGGGTTTCCAGTTCGGCTTCGAGCTGGAGGTTTTTCAGCAGGGTTTTGTTGGCGACCATAGCGGCGGGTATGGTGTCGGTCACTTCTATCCAGGCGAGGTGCGCGTAAGCGGCGCCGTGCTGCTGGATGAATTCGAGGGCTACCGTCGTCTTGCCGATGCCGCCGATGCCATTCACCAGCACGATGGGGGCTTTGTAGTTGTCCAAATTGTTGTGGATGGTCTGCAATTGTTTCGCGCGCCCGATCACCTCCTCCGGCGGGAGGGGAATGATCGTGAGTTCGCGTGGGTACGAAAGTGTTTGCATGGGGTGGTATGGGTTGGTTTTGAAGTTGGAAGGAAAGATAAAAAGAAATTTTAATTTGCAAGGAGGATTTAGCTATTACTAACAGAGAAATGGATTTTTTAAAACGATGCTGTTGACACCTTAACCGCTCGATTTGGATTAGTAAATGATTTTTTCTTTTTACACTTCTGCCATTATTTCTTCCGGCACAGGCGCGGGGATGGGTTTGCCGGGGGGCGGCGGCAGTCGTTCCAACCATTTGTAGCCCACAAAAGCCAGCAAGCAGATGCCCGCCAAAATATACCACAAGGCACTAAATCCCCAACGATCGGCAATAAACAAACCCAACATCGGTGCAAAGGTGTGCGCGACCGACCAGGTGCTCGAATACACCGCCATATACTGCCCGCGCGTGCCTGGGCTGGAGCGCTCCAAGGCAAAAACATTTGAAAAAGGCATCATAAAAATCTCTCCGAATGTAATGATAATCATAGCAATTATTAAAATGCCTCGCCAAAAGTGCGCCACTTCAAGAATAAAAAAAGAAATGCCGATCAACATCGTGCCAAAAGCAATGATGCTGAGTTTGCGTTTAATTCTTCCCTCAATCGTAAAAATAATGGGCATTTCTATCAAAGCAATAATAAGTCCATTCAGCGCCAGGAGCAGCCCAATCTGCCCTTCGCTCATGGAAAATTCGCGTTTGTAAAAAACCGGAAGCGTGGAAAATAATTGCATAAAAACCAGTGCGCTCATGGCGGTGAGTATTCCAAAAATCAAAAACGTTCGATCTTTAAAAGGTGACTGATTTTCAAGTGATTGTGACATTTCCGATTCGTTAGTTGAACGCACTTCTCGTTTTTCCACCAAAAAAACACGAAACAGCAAAGACGCAGCGAAGCACGTCAAACCATCTGCCCAAAACAAAAGGTCGTATCCTTTCATGGCAACGAGCAAGCCGCCAACTGCCGGACCAATGGCAAAACCAAGATTGATAGCCAAGCGCACGAGCGAATAGGAACGTGTACGATTTTCGGGTTTGCTGTAAATGGCTATCGAAGCGTGGTTCGCCGGGCGAAACGCATCCGCTACAACCGCCAAAATGAAAACCGCTCCACACAATGCCGCGAAGGTTTGAATGTTCAATAAAAGTAAAAACATAGCCCCGCTCAGCACCAGCGACCAAAATTGCACCTTGTAATACCCGATCTTATCCGTGAGTTTACCGCCAATCAAGTTCCCGCAGATAGAGCCCACACCAAAGCAAAGCATGACCCAGCCCGTCTGTGGCAAAGAAAATTTCAACTTAGAAGTCATATAAACCGTGAGAAATGGCACCACCATCGTGCCGCTACGATTGATAAAAGTGACAAAAGCGAGTAACCAAATATCCTTCGACAAGCCGCCAAAAGCATTGCGATAGAGCGTAACAGTCCGATGCAACATAGTAGAATGAGGTATTTCTCCATTGCAACGCCAGACAAAGGATAGAAAGTTCTGAATTTTATAAAAAGATTAAGGAAAAAGCAAATTTTATTTTATTAGGCAAGATTTCCGAAGTTTTTGAAACTTCGGAAATCTCCAAAATTACTTCACCCTCGGTATCAAAAACAACGCCGTTTGCCGCCCATCAATGTACCGCACGGTTTTACCATCGAAATAAGCATTTTCTTCCATTTTCATCAGGAAATTCCATTCATCGAGGAAATTACGGGCGTTTAATTCAATAGAATAAGCCGTGTTATTATTCATTTTATAATCGCCAGTGAAAGGTACGCCTTCTTGCCGATCCCACAATCCAATCGTCGGTCCCGCCGCATGTCCATGCATACCAATAGGATGTGTATAAATAGAAGGTGATATATCTTCTGCTTTTGCTTTTGCAATGGCATCCGCTAAAATTTCATTGCCTGTGCGACCTGTTTTAAATTCATTGGTCAAAATATCCATCAGGCGCAAGGCTTTTTTATGTGCATCTACAAGCATTTTTGGCGCTTCTGTTTCGCCAGGACGCAAAATATAGGCATTTTCCTGACAATCTGTATTTAAACCCAAATAAGTAATACCAAAATCACAATGTAATAAATCGCCCGGCATGATGATACTCTCGCCCGGACGCTGCGCAAAAGTGGATTGGCTATTGCCGCTTGGGCGCTGCACGTCCACCGAGGGATGAAACCAATTTACCAAATCCAACTCCGCCGAGCGCTGCCGAAAATACCACACCACATCTTCCGTCGTTGTTACACCCGGCGTAATAACTTTCTCCGAAAATGCCTCTTTTATGATATCATGTGTAATGCGCATCGCTTGCTCATATAATATCATTTCATCTTCGGTGCGTGTTTCGAGCCAGCCCACTGCCAGATTTTCAGCAGAAGTTATTTTATTATGATATTTTTTATCTAAATATTTTATTAACTGATCATAATGATAAGAAGAAAGTCCATCGGCATGCCCAAAATGCTCGGCTTTATTAATCGCAATTTTTTTCGGATTGCGCTCTTCGATCAGCGTCTTTAACTGCTGCCATTGGTCAGGCTGACGGTCAGGATTCCACGCGCTTTTAAACAGATCGCCCGCCGCGTAACGCGCCACTGCCAAGCCTTCCAGCGTTTTTCCATTGTCATAAATGAGCAGCATCGTCGTGCGCCGCGCCGAGAGCCAGGTTGCCGGTAAAAACGTCTTCAAAACCGCATCTTCATTGTATTCCCGCGCAATAATCACCCATAAATCAATGCCCTCGCGGCGCATAATTTCCGGCAAAACCTTTTCAAAACGGGCTTTCAGCATTTGGTCGCGCACCTGCGCCTGCTCGCGCTGGGTGAGAATATTCGGCACTTGTGCCTGTAAATCAAAGAGATAGCAAAAGCTTACAGCAAGGATTAGCAACAATTTTTTCATGGATCAAGGTGTTTTTTTTAGGAGAGTAAAATAGTAAAAGGTGAAAGGTTAATGGTAAGAAGGTTTAAAATTTTTCTTTTTGTAAAAGAATTTGCACTATATCCTTCCACTCCTCTTCCAAAGCACCAGTTGGGCGTACCTTCCCCGCGCGACGATACCAATAATCGGCATTCCACTGGTCGCCTTCTTTGCGGTGGAGATAAGCGTGCACCCAGGCACCATCGGGCGTTTCGATGTTTTGGGTGATGTCGTGCGCTCGTTCCCAATCGCCGTGCGCATCATGCCAAAGGGCTTGGAGGAGCGGAGAAAATTTATTTACATCTGTACTATTTTTTAAATCTTTTGGACTCATTTTCAATCATTTATCTTAGATATCCAGTGTTAAAAATTTATTACTCAATTATTTAAAATTTATCATTCAACATTAATAATTAAATATCACACCGTCTTTTTCCAATCATAATCCCAGCGGTCGGGCTTTAGGTCGAGGTGTCGAATATCCATGACCCATTCCATTTTTAAATAAGGTAAAACTGCCTGAATATCATCATGTTCTTCAATGGGCGGTACATTAAACATATCGAGAAAAGCTTCGCGGTCGGGGGTTTCTCCATCCAGCACAACATCCAACAAGGCATTAAAACGACGATAGGAAGAAAGTACGCACAACTCCGCCGGTGCTTCAAATTCTACCACACACATACCATCCATAATTTGTAAATCGCTCAGCAAAGCGCGCGCCGTAGCAATTGTGGGCGGAGCACACCACGTACCTTCGCAAGAATGCCAAGCCCATATCGGCGCAAACCCTTCTACTGCAATACCGCGCTGCTCCATCTCTTTTTGCATCCAAAGATAAGCAAGGTCCCAGTTAACCGGTGTAAAATCCCAATCAGTGCGCAGTATGCCGTTTTTTTCGAGCACTTCGCAGGCTGCTATCGCTTGAAAAGACCACAAATGCAGGGGCGATTCGATTGTCATTATTCACCTTGATTAAATACAATGTAATATTTTGTACAATTGCGTCGGGATTTTATTATCAAGGTTCTATTTTTATTTCAAAAATAGCATTAATATCTTCTTGTAATGTCTGAATATTTAGGTTTTCCAATTCATTTTTTGATTTATTGCTCGTTGATTCTGACACTTCTGATAATGCCGACTCCGGGATATTTAGTTCCAATATTTTGAAAATTGTTTGTAATAACGCAGCGTCGTCCGTTAATAATACCCGATTAATGATATCCAGTTTTAAATCTTTTACATCCATAAAATCGTAAGTTATTTACAATCCCCCTCCAAACTGTCAATCCACGCCCGAATCAATGCAATGCCTTCTTTATGCTCCATTACACGCCCAAATTCCGGCATCATTTCGCCCGGATCATCCGATTCCATGCGGTAAACCAGGATAGAAGAATCGGGTTGCCCCGGCACAATCCCAAATTTGCGATTGCCAGAGCCTTTACCCGCCGCAACTGGTGTTTTACAAAAGCCTAATTTCCCTCTATCTGTCTGATTGACAGTTAAATACAAGCCGCTGGTATGCGCCGGTCCTTGCTCGCTGTGGCAATGCCCACAATTGACATCCAAATAAGCCAATGCACGTGCCTGTAAATCAGCACTTTTCGCATCATCCCATTTTGCAAAGGATTGGAATTTGGTAAAATCTCCACTTTTTAAAATGCCCGCTTGTTGCCACTTATCGAGTTGATTTTGTTCCCCATCAGGATAAACCAATGTCCGATTCAAATTTTGCACTTTCGGTCCAATCGGCACAAAGGCATTATCAATATTATGACAACTTTTACATTGATTTTTATTAGGCACTACATATTCTATATCATGTTTTTCACCGATTTCATCCGTCCAACTTACCGGTAGAAAATCCCCGATTTGCTTGAGTTTTGCCTCTTTTTGCGCTTCATCCCAAACATAGGTAAATGCCTGCCAATTATTATTTACTTTAATTAACAAACGTGTTTCCATGATATGCCAATCCTGGTCAGCTTTGCGAAAATCTTTCGGATAATAAAAATTTTTAATCAAAACGGTATTTTCCGGGAAATCCACTACCCCATCCGCGCGCACGCTTGCCTGCACGCTGTCGGGCATCCACACAAAACGCGCTTTGTGCGCATAATCCGAAAATAAAGGCGTGATCAAATCATACGGCAACACACTTGTATTTGGCTGTAAGTCAGCCATTTGCCCCTTGAAAAACGCATATTCCGACAAGGTCTGATACGGAATTTTATCGGGTTGAAAATGCACAGCAGTAACGACAGCTTCTTTGGGAGACTGACATTCTATAAAGATTATCAATAGTATAATAAGGCTAAAAAAATATTTTAAAATACGCATTTTTTTAAAATAAAAAGTCAAAAAAAGTTACATTAAATCTTAATTCAATCATTTGTATCATAAAAATCAGTGTACTATTGAAATATGACTGTCGGCAGTGCTTCCTGCTCACAATTATAAATTGTAATGTCTTTATTTACATTTTTAAAATCATTCACCGCATCAATATTCGCAAAACGCAGGTCGTCTCCACCCTGCCGAATGCAGATATTCATTGGGTTTTTGCCTGTTTTTGTATCATCTAAAATACCATCATATAAAATATCCTGCGGTTTTCCGCCAAAAACAAAATTCACCATTTTACCAAAATCTTTACTCAAATCGGGCAAAGTACGTTTACGTTCATACTTGTTATTATAAATGTGCACATCCGAACTAAATGGATTATACGCTTTATTATTATAAGGCTTTTGTGTAATTTGATAACTGGCAATCGCCGTACCAATGGTTTTATGTCCAATAATCTCATTATCAAAGATTTCCACATTTTTAGCGGCTAATAAAATAATGCCCGTGCCCGGCGGTACAATGCCGACGATGTTGCCTTCCGGTGCAAAATTTTTATGATTATTTTCAATGATTTGATTGCGATAGACACGTGCCGTATGCCCGTTAACCACTTGTAAATCAGGCAGATCAAATACTAAAATGCCACCGGTATTATTTTCAGCTTTACAATTATACACTTCCGAATTGATACAATTTTCAATTTCGATACCCGCCACATTATCATGGGCATAAGAATTGCGCACGATTACATTCGTGGACTGCCCGACATAAATGCCTGCATCTGAGGCAAATGCAGCTTCGCATTGGTCGATCAGCACATTATTACACGCCACCGGATAGATGCCGTAGCCGCCATTACTTGCCTTGGCGCCGCCGCTCCACGCGGTCTTTACATTTAATAAAGTAACATTTTTACTATCCTGAATCTTGATGCAATCACCTTTGGTGTCCAGAATCGTTAAATCCTGAATCGTGACGCTATCAGCGGTGACTTTCAAGCCTTCCGCACCGACTTTTTGATTTTTGAATGACAGAATGGTTTTGTCTTTCCCGGCACCTTTTATTGTGACATTTGCAATACCATCGAGCGACAGCGGACGGTCGAATTCAAAAGTACCTGCGGGAATTTCTATAACTGTTCCTGATTGAGCATCAAGGAGTTGTTGTTGTAATTGGGCGTACATTTCCTCATCGATTTTATCGGTAGCAGGAGCGCCACTTTCATTATTACAACTATATAATATTAAAATAATTAATAATAAATTGGCGATTTTGAATCTACTTGGTTGCATGCGTTGGATTTTTGCAACTAAAAGTAGGGAGAATTTTCATTTTTGCAAAATAATAAAGACTGCTGACAGCACTTGGAGGTACGAACATTGAAAATTATAAACGGGATAGCACACCAGGCAACAATAGCAACGCGGACGACACGGATTACACGGATGAACGCAACTAATATCCGCGCTCTTCCGTGTCGTTCGCGTCATCCGCGTTCCAATTAATGCTATATTGACTGTACAGCAGCAAGCTGCTGTTTGAGCCTCTTATTATTATTTTTTAATGTTCACTCCTAGGGTACTGTCAGCAGTCTTTATTATACCATATTACATGCTCATTTACTTCTGCCAGAGCGTATCGACAAAATAATTGTTGGAGTCGAAGAAATGCTGCGTCACTTTAAATCCGGTGGTTTTCGCCAAATTTTCAATTTCAGAAAGGCTATATTTTAAAGATAATTCTACATCAATGGCTTCCCAGGCATCCAAAGAGAATGTTTCATCCAAAATATGAACCGCTTGTTTTTTAGTACTTACTAAATAACTTTTGGTTTCGCCGGTAGCTGGATTATATGTTTCCCAATGCTTAAATGAATCGACCTGAAAATCAGCACTTAACTCCCGATTCATTCGATGCAATAAATTCAAATTAAAAGCAGCCGTAATACCAGCCGGATCATTATATGCATTTAAAATAACCTGCGGATCTTTTTTCAAATCAAAACCGATGAGTAAAAAGTCTCCGACATCCATATTTTGCTGGATTTTCTGCAAAAAAGCCGTTGCATCTTCACGGGTTAAATTGCCAATATTGGCACCAATAAATAAAATAACTTTACGTGCACCGTGCGCCGCATTTAGTTTTTCCAGCATTTTGAAATAATCGCCCGGCAAACTTTTTACCCGCAAATCCGGTACATTCGCTTTTAAATCTTCCTCCAGTTCGAGCAACACATTTTCAGAAATATCAATCGGACGGTATTGAAAATCAGCACCTTTTGCCAAAAAATGCCGCAATAAAACCTTGGTTTTTGTACCATCGCCGGCACCTAATTCGATCAGATCAAATGGTTTATTACCAATTAATTGTAAAATCTTATGCTTGTGCGTTTCAAATATTTCATATTCAGCGTCTGTGAGATAATATTCCGGCATATTCATGATATCCTGAAATAATTTATCGCCAGTTTCATCATAAAAATATTTAGACGACAGTTTTTTAGGGGTGCGGGACAAGCCTGCGATCACATCCTGGGCAAATTGCGTTTGCGCCTGATTTTTTTGTTTCAATCGGGATTTGATGGTCATGATTTTATTTTGATGCTGTGAATACTTGGATGCTGTGGATACTATTGATACTCGCTGCGCAATGCTGTAGCCACAGTATCCATCAATTATTATTTAGCTAATCGAATTCCAGTGAATTGCCAGCGTTTATCGGTTTGGAAAAAATTGCGATAGGTAGGTCGAATATGCGAAATCGGCGTCGCGCAGGAGCCACCGCGCAGCACCATTTGATTCACCATAAATTTTCCATTATATTCACCCAAAGCGCCTTTCAATCGCGGAAAATCAGGGTACGGCAGGTACGCACTCGCCGTCCATTCCCATACATTGCCCAGCATTTGATAGTCCATATCATGTTGTTTGGCAACCGGATGATAATATTCACTTTCTACAAAATTACCATCGCCCGGAATTTCATGATATAGTTTATTACATGCTACCTCCCATTCAAATTCGGTGGGCAGGCGCAGTCCGCGCCAACGGGCATAGGCTTCGGCTTCAAAATAACTTACATGCGTAACCGGCTCATTCAGATGCAGATGTCGCAATCCGTGCAAAGTATATTGCCACCATTCGCCATCCTGTTCGTACCAGTAAAGTGGCGCTTTCACCTCCAATTGCTTCGCCCACTCCCAGCCTTCCGAAAGCCAAAATTCAAAACGATGATAGCAGGCATCATTTATAAATTCCAGGTATTCTGCATTTGTAACAAGCCGATCCTGAATTTCAAATTCCTGTAAATAAACTTGATGTGGACTTAATTCATTGTCAAAACAAAATTCATCTCCCTGATAACCAATTTCATACATACCAGATTCCACTTTAATCCAATCAGATTTCAAATTGCCTGATCCATTTTGAAAAGCGACAATATCCGCAGCTTTTTGATAAACAGGGAAAAACGGATTATTTCCTAAAATATATTTAATATCCGTTAATAATAATTCCTGATGCTGTTGTTCATGGTGCAATCCCAATACGATGAAATCTCGAAGCTCCTGACTAACAGGCTGTTGCAACAATTTTAACATATGATCGTCCACGTATTTTCGATACTCCATTATTACATCTACGCCAGGACGTGTAATATTGCCTCGATTGCTACGCAAAATGCGCGGACCCTGGCTTTCATAATAACTATTGAATATAAAATTCAATTTTTCATTATACAATTGATACCCTGATAAATGTGTTGCCAATATAAAATTTTCAAAAAACCAGGTGCTGTGCCCCAAGTGCCATTTGGGCGGGCTTACATCTGTAATTGGCTGAACCACAAAGTCTTCTGCTTGCAAAGGCGCACAAAGCCGCTCGGTCTGTTGCCGAACTTTATGATAAGCTTGTAATAAATTATGGTCTATTTTTGGTGATTGGGTTTGAACAGTCATAAGTTGTGATATTTGGATATTGAGATATTATATGTTCATTAAGCATCCTGGATTTGCACACCTTTCCAAAAAGCAATGCGATCCGTTATTTGCTTGGCGGCATCTTTGGGTTCAGGATAGTACCAGGCGGCGTCTTTATTTTCTTTTCCATTCACTTCAATGGTGTAATAACTGGCTGTGCCTTTCCAGGGGCAAATCGTGTGCGTGTTGCTATCTTTGAAAAACCTAGGATTTATCGCATCTTTAGGAAAATAATAATTGCCTTCTACCTGGACGAGGTCATCGCTTTCCGCAATGATCTGTCCGTTCCAGATTGCTTGTTTCTTCATGGCTTAGTTGTTATTTAGCAAGTTTAATAATTCAGTGCGCACTCTATCATAATCCGTCCAGGGAATTAAGTGTCCAGTGTCTTTTATGACAATCATTTTTAAAAATTTCGACGGAATATGATGCTCGCTAAATGTAATATTCCCCGGCGGCGCGAGCATTTTATCTTTGTCACCATGTATATGTACGATTGGAATAGAGATTTGGCTCCAATCCTGTTCCATTTTTTTCAATTCTTCGACATGTGCAAACTTTTCATCACCGCTCACCCGCCAGGCTTTGGAGAGCATCCAGCGCGTCAGCTTCCATTTGGCAAAATTGGCGTACCAAAATACCTTTTCCGATTCGGGATCATTCACTGGTGCCAGCATCATCAAGGCATCAAAGCGATCGGGGTGCATCATGGCACATTTGGCAATGATGGGTCCGCCATAAGAATGCCCCACCAAAATCACCTTTGAAGCCTGCGGAAAACTTTCTACCACAGCGCATACTGCTTCCGTTTGCTTCTCAATGGAAGGTTCTGATTTTCCATAGCCGGAATAGCCATAGCCAGGACGGTCAATTGAGATTAAACGCGCTTTCGACAATAACATACTGTCCGTTAGGTAGTTATGAAACTCGCGTGCGCTACCTGGAGCGCCGTGCACAAACACCACCAAAGGCGCATCCGCTTCCAGCCGATTGACCTCCAAATACCGAATTTCCCGATCCTGCAATGATTTGCGATGAATTTGCAACGCGACTTTTCGCTTTTGAAAATAATCCATTGATTGAGCATCTGACTTTCGGAAAGTCATACAACTGGTGAGTACAGCAGAAGCGATCAAAAACAACAAGAGCAAGACACTTCCTGCCCGCAGTAGGATGCGCATAGTCAAGAACAGGTTTGTATAATACAAATAAATAAGGCGGGAAAAAGTTTAAAATCAATTAAGTGTTGTGAAAAGATTAATAACCCTATTTTTTATAAATAATTATTTACACAAAAACATAACCAATTGCCATTCAGCTATCTACAACTTCCAACCATTGACTATCGACTGTAAAACTACCGACTATCAAACTACCCAACCCCTTCTTTTTCAATCGCTCTTTTTACCAATTCCATTGCACATTTTGATAATCTGATTATTTTCACCAAAAACGACCAGTACATCGTCTTCTCTAAAAACATCTTCGGGTTTCACTACGCCAACAGAGCTCCACTCTGTCGTCCGCACGCCCAGCATGTTTTTTCGAGTAGTTTTGCGTAAAATGGTGACAATATTGAGGTCGAAATTCCGACGAGGATCCACTTCCAAAACGGATTTTCCAACAAAAAAGGGCGGCGTTTTGATTTCTACAATCGAGTAATTGCGGTCAATTTCAAATGACTCAATCGCAATTTTTAAATTTAATTTTTTTGCCAAACGTTCCGCAGAATCTTGTTCGGGGTGAACGATTTCTTCAATACCCATTGCTTCCAACACATTGTCGTGCGTGCCCGACAGCGCGCGCGAAATGATTCGCCGAAAACCCTGAATTTTTAATACTGCCGCCGTCAAAATTGAAGCGCCCTCATCTTCGCCAATGGCAACAACGGCTATATCGGTATCTTTTACTGGCAATTGCTGAATCGCCGCAGGATTCGTAGCATCCATACAGATGGTGTGCGACATTTTATCTTTGTACGATTCTACTTTGGAGAAAGATTTATCAACCCCAATGACCTCATGCCCCATCTCCGAAAGCTGGATCGCTAAGGATGCGCCAAAATTACCCAACCCAAATATGATCACTTTCATGATTTATTTACTTCAATTATATTGTGTGCGTGAATATTTGTCCTATTTTTTATAATAATCATCCGCATATGATTAGTTTATTAAAATATCCTCTTCCGGGTAGCGCAAATGCTGCGTATCTATCTGCGTCAAAATACCAATCAGCAAGTTAATAGCACCTACTCTACCAATAAACATTAGAAAAACCAATACAATTTTACTTGCATCGGTCAATGTAGTAGTCAAACTCATGCTCAAGCCCACTGTACTATACGCTGAAAAACATTCAAAGGCTATCCGCATAAAGTCCGCTTTTCCTTGTGGTTCAAAAGCAGCAATAAAAAATATGCCAAACCCTATAAAAATAAGTGACAAATTGATGATCGCAAAAGCCCGCCGCACGGAGTAATTCGACACCACCCGCTTGGCTATTTCCAGATTGTCTTTGCCGCGCGCCGTGCTAAAAATGCTTAGGGTCGCAATGGCGAAAGTGCTCGTTTTGATACCGCCACCGGTAGAACCTGGCGATGCTCCGATCCACATTAAAAATAAGGTAATCATAATTGTTATAGCATGCAACCCGCCATAATCCACGGTATTAAAACCCGCCGTGCGTGGCGTCACAGAGCCAAAAAAGGATGTCACCAATTTGCCCCAAAAAGTGGGATGCTCCTTCAGGGTATTGTTTTGCTCTGCAAAGAAGAAAAAAATCGCACCTAAAACTAACAATATCAAGGTAGTATAAATAACAATTTTAGAATTTAAAGTTACAATACGCACCCGCTTTCGATACCTGCCGGAGCGCAAAATGTATTTTTTCCAAAAACCCAGGGTTCTTTCTTTGATATAATCAGCAAGGTTAAATAGAATGAAGTAGCCGAAGCCCCCCAAAATAATTAGCGAGCCGATGATAAGATGCACCGAATATTCATAACGCACTTCTAATTCGTACAAGCCATTGGTCAGCGTGGAAAAACCTGCATTACAAAACGCTGAAATAGAATGAAATACAGCAAAATAAGCGCGATTACTGACCTCAGGAAAAACATCTTTCGGTAAAAATATATAAATGAGTAAGGCACCAATGGCTTCTATAATAAAAGTAAGGGCAACGATATTAATCAATAATTTAAAAATATTTCCAATATTATTACCACTCACAAAATCTTTTACAAAAATTGATTCCCGATAGGATAAATTTTGCTTAAAAAAGTACGCAAAAAAGGACGTAATCGTCAGCATTCCTAAACCGCCTGCCTGTATCAAACTCAAAATAATAATCTGCCCCACCAATGTAAAATCTTTCCCCGTATCCAACACCGCCAAGCCTGTCACGCACACCGCGCTGGTTGCCGTGAAAAGTGCATCTACAAAAGAAATCCCCTTTGTATTGGCTAAAGGTAACATTAACAACAGCGTACCAATGCTGATGAGTAGGAAAAAACTGACGGCAAAAACGAACGCGGGTTCCATTTTTAAAGAATAGAATCGTTCGACGACTACGCTGTATTCAATCACAAAAAACAACACGGCGCACAATCGAAAAAGGACAAGATTTTGTACAATCACCGCATGCAGCGACTTCTCGCCAAACAGCACCATGCTCAAAATCAATACGAGCACCCCGGTAAAAAAAATAACCACCACTTTCTGGCCCCGACGCGAAGTTTGCTGATCGGAAGTAAGCACCCGTACAACATTAAAAAAAATGAAGCTATTTAGCAACAGAAAATAAAAAAGTGGAATTTCCTGCGCAAAATCACTCGAATCTTCATAGCCAATATCATAAATAAAGACCAGAATAGCCACCAAGCCTAAAGCCAGCGACACCGAGCGAAAAGGGAATTGTAAGAGTATTGGCTGCACGTTTCTACCTCCGCATGGTTTAAAATGGGAATCAAATGTAGATAGAATTCGTTGAAAACGAAACAGCAACGTCGCAATTTATAAAAGTTATTCCCTCAAATTTAACATTCCTCCTTTTGTAAATGGAATCACCTGCAATCTTCTTTGCTGC
This sequence comes from uncultured Saprospiraceae bacterium, assembly GCA_964517145.1. Classification (GTDB taxonomy): domain Bacteria; phylum Bacteroidota; class Bacteroidia; order Chitinophagales; family Saprospiraceae; genus JADJNW01. Next base: position 12,248 of record CAZFBN010000075.1, on the reverse strand, counting down.
TTGGAGAATTTTTACTACTTTTCTTGTCTAATCTTCACACAATCAAAGCATCAATAATTTTTATCACATTATTTACTTTATATAAATGGCTAAAATCCAATTATTAACCTATAAAAACACTCGACCATGAGAGTCACTCTATCATCCTTGTTTATTTTAATCGTCAGCTTTTCGGCATTCGCCCAGGAAAAAGTGGACGAAAATGTCAATAAAATCATTCGTAAACATGGTTTGGAACAAAGCCAGGTGATGGACATCGCTGCCTGGATGACCGACGTGTATGGTCCGCGCCTCACCGGCTCGCCCATGCTCGACAAAGCCACTGACTGGGCAGTTAAAACTTTGAAAGACTGGGGTTTAGAAAATGTGCACACCGAAACCTGGGGTCCTTTTGGTCGCGGCTGGGAATTGAAAAAATTCTCTATGAATGCCGTAGCGCCTAATTATTACCCCATCATTGCTTATCCAAAAGCCTGGTCGCCAGCAGTGAAAGGCACCCTGACCGGAGAAGTCCTTTACTTGGATGCTGCTTCTGAAGCAGATTTGCAAAAATACAAAGGCAAGCTCAAGGGTAAATTTGTGCTGCTCGACACCGCCCGCATGGTAGAGGAATGGTACGAGGGTCCTGCTAAACGCCTCGACGACAAAGAGTTACTGCAAATGGCAAACGCTGGTGCGCCCAACTCTGGCATGTTCCGCAATTTTCAAGGTTTTAATACAGGCTTTACCGCTGCACTCTGGAAATTTTTATATGAAGAAAAACCGCTTTGTATTATTGATCGCAGTTTCAAAGGAGATTTAGGGGTGGTTTTCGCCACAGGCGCTCGTGCTAAAGAAGGACAAGCCCGTGACAAAAACGCCGAAGTGTTGCCACAGGTCACCATGGGCATCGAATATTATAATCGCCTTTTCCGCCTTTTGAAAAAAAATATGCCCGTCACTCTGGCAATGGAATTGGATGCGGTTTACACCAATCCTGATGAAATGGAAGCCAACATCATTGCCGAAATTCCTGGCACCGATCTCAAAGAGGAAGTAGTAATGTTCGGTGCCCATTTTGACTCCTGGCACAATGGCACCGGCGCTACCGACAATGCCGCCGGCTCCTCCGTCATGATGGAAGCGGCTCGCATCCTCCTACAAACGATCAAAGAAACAGACATCAAACCTCGCCGCACACTGCGCATTGCGCTTTGGACGGGCGAAGAACAAGGCTTACTCGGCTCACGCGGCTACGCACAGCAGCACTTTGCTGAAATGAAAGACCGCTCGGTGACGGGTTTAAAAGAGGAGCAAAGTAAAATTTCGGCTTATTACAATCTCGACAACGGTACGGGCAGAATCCGCGGCGTTTTCCTACAAGGCAATGACAAGGTAATGCCCATCTTCCGCGCCTGGCTCGATCCGTTCAAAGACCTCGACGCTACCACGCTTACCCTGCAAAACACTGGCGGCACTGACCACCTCGCGTTTGACGCCGTAGGCATCCCTGGTTTCCAGTTCATTCAGGACCCCATCGCTTACTCCACGCGCACCCACCACTCCAACATGGACAATTGGGATCACCTTTCCGCCGAGGATTTGAAGCAGGCAGCCACCCTCGTTGCGTCTTTCGTGTGGCACACCTCGCAGCGCGACGAAAAGCTACCGCGTAAAGACCTGAATATCAACAACAACGCTTCCGGCAGCACTGGCTCCAGAAGATAATTTTTTTTGAGGGCGTGCCCCTATCGCCGCCATTGCTTTTGTACTAAAAAAGTACGCAGTAATCGCGGCGATAGGGTCGGTGTCTTCCGGGCTCACTTCGTTCGGTGCTACGCACTGCCGCTTCGCAGCGGCACCCTCCAGCCACCTCACGCACTCCCCCAATCAGTTGTACTTCGTAAATCGTACTTCGTAAATCCTAAATTATAAAATCCATTTCTATGCACCACCTAAAACTTCTTTTTACTTGTATAAGTATTTGTTTTACAGCTACTTTTACAAATGCTCAAACCATTATACTCACCCATGCCAACATCATGGATGGCGTGAGTGACAAAATCCTTTCGGACGCAACCATCACCATTGTCAACGGCAAGATTCAAAGCATCAGCATCAGCATCAGCACTGCAACACCACCTGCCGGAGCCACCGTTTACGATTTAAAAGGCAAATACGTCATGCCCGGTTTGATCGATGCGCACGTGCACATCCGCACTTTTGCAGATGCCAAGCGCGCACTCATGTCCGGCGTCACGACTGCCCGCAGCATGGGCGTTGCCAACTTTGGTGACGTGGGCATGCGCGAACTCGCTAAAAATGGCAGCATTGATGCCCCCGAAATGATTGCCGCTGGCTACCACGTGCGTCATTCGCCCGACGAGGCTTTTTTCATGGACAATCCGGCTATTGCCAAAGACCTCCTCAAAGGCGTAAGAACCGTGGACGAAGTGCGCAAAATGACGCAAGTTATGGTAGATCGAAAAGTGGACTGGATCAAAGTCAACGCTACTGCTCGCGCAGGCACGGCGGAGACCGACCCTCGTGAACCATATTACAATGAAGCGCAAATGAAAGCCATCGTGGAAACGGGCGCTCGTGCCAATATCCCCGTGGCGGCACACGCGCATGGCGACGAAGGCGCTCGCGCTGCGGTACTCGGCGGCGTGAAAAGCATTGAGCACGGCACCTTCCTCAGCGACGAAACCCTGAAGCTAATGGCAGAACGCGGCACTTATCTCGTCCCCACGATGGCGGTTGTTGCCGATCTGACTGAACCCGGTGGCGACTATGACAATCCTGGGCTTGCCATTCGCGGGCGCTTCATGTTGCCCCGCATGCGCGAAATGGTGAAACGTGCCAACAAAATGGGCGTGAAAATCATTGCTGCAACGGACACCGGCTACGGTCCAAACGGCGTGCTGCGCCTCGGGCACGAGTTGGAAGAATTCATCAATGCCGGACTGACGCCACTCCAAACCATCCAGTCTTGCACTTCGCTGGCGGCGGAAATGTTGAATTTAAAGCATACCGGAAAAATCGCTCAGGGTTTAGACGCTGACTTGCTGGTCATCGAGCGCAATCCGCTGGAGTACATGGTCACCATTCAAGACCCTATGCTCATTGTAAACAACGGAAAAATAGTGTTGAATCGCCTGGAATGGAAAATCTCTGAAAAGTAGTTTCTCTTCCAAATTTCATATTTCACATTTATATTTCCCCCCTAATTGGTCAGCTGCCCCGCTTTGGGATCCGCTGACCAGTTTTTTAAGTACTTCTTATAATTCAAAAAAGGCTTTTCTAAAAAATGATAGGATAATATGGATGTAATAATCGTATAACCCAGCACTGCCGTATATAAAATTAGCACCCGTGATTCTTCCTCTTCGATAAACAATTCTTTATAATAGGCAATCACTACTGCTATCACAAGCGTGTGAAACGCATACATGCCGTAAGACAGTTTGCCCAGGTACTCAAAAATTGGATTTGCAATTTTTATAATATTATACGGATTGGTGCCCACATTTAAAATCAACCAGATAAATAAGAAAGCCGTCAAAAAATGATACCAATTATCATATCCGATGAATTGTTTGATGCTTACATTATAAAATAAAATTACAAAAAGCAAAATGATTAACAATATTTGCATCGGTTTTTTAAATAAAATACTTTGATGTAATGATGGTTTTTGCATGTAAAAATAAGCGCCAATGCCGCCGAGCGCCATGTATTCAAAGCGTAGTACGTTGATAATGTCAATATATTTATGCTGAATATCAAAAAACTTTAAAGCGGTGCTAAATAAAAGTCGCAATACAATGATGCTGATAAAAACACTTATTAATTTATCCCACTTGACCCATTTTAATAAAGGCGCCCACAGCACATAAAAATACTCTTCCACCCCAATCGACCAAAGGGGCGTGAGCACGCCACCACTGTAAAAATAATTGACCGCAAAGGGCAAAAAAAGTAAATACAGGATGATTTCATTTTGCGTATAAACTTTTGATACCGTGTAGTCTAGCTCTTTGTAAAGGATGGGCAGCACAATGAGCGCCATCGCCAGCACAAAAAAATAGAGGGGCCAAATGCGTAGGATTCTTTTAATATAAAATTGGCTCACTTCAATGCCTTGCGTGCTGCTTTTATCTTGCAATAATTTGTATGTTATCAAAAAACCGCTTAATGTAAAAAAGAAATAAACAGCAGTGTGTCCATTTCGGAAGAAATTGGACGCTATATCGCCCCATCCAAGCGCCGCCTTACTCGATTCGATGTGTTGTAACACGACCAGCAGGGCGGCAAAGAATCGCAAGGAATCAAAACCGGGGAAGTGCTTTTTCATTTTTTCCCTTTTGTTGTACCGGCTGATGAATTTTAAATAGGCGGCTATTTTACAAAAAAGTTGATTGCAAAGGAAAAAAAGCGACAAAAACATCTTTCGATCTCCTGTTTTGCATATCAAATACCGCTCCAATTTCGTTTAAGCAACAATATTCAAAAACAGATTTATGAAAAATAGCATCCTGCTTTTTAGTTTGATCCTGATTGCAATAATGGCTAGCCAAAGCGCTCTGTACAGCCAAAATACAGGTAAAACCACTGAAAAGAAAGAAAACAGTGCCTTGTCCATTTTTAAAAAGAAAGAAACAGCCCAACCGACTGAAAAAGAAGCCGTTAAATCGAACAAAAAACAACCATTAGAAGCACTAAACGAAGACGAATTAAAGCAATCTCACAAAGAAGCCCGCAAGGAAGTAGCTGCCGCGAAGAAAGAACGCAAAGCCGCCGAAGCCCGCGAAGACGCTGCTCGTGCCCGCGCCGAAGCCCTCCGCGCTCAAAAACGCGTGATAAAAGCCGATAAAAAAGTGGATAAAAAAGAAGAAAACGCCACCAAAGCCCGTAGCAAAGCGAAAAAGAATGAATAAATAACCAAGTGACTAGAACGCATCTTCCTCGTCCGGATTAATGCCTAAGGCTCTTAATTTTTGAGCTAGTTTCTCGGCGCGGAGGGATTCTTGCTCCGCTCTCAAGGATTCTTGCTCCGCTCTCAAGGATTCTTGCTCCGCTCTCAAGGATTCTTGCTCCGCTCTCAAAGATTCTTGTTCAGCTCGTTGCTCGGCGAGGTCAGCCCGATGTTCCGCTTCTTTGATTTGAATTTTAGCTTGTCCTAATAAACGGCGTTTCTCCTGGAGTTCTTCCATCGCGTTTTCACCAAATTCTAATAACTCCAAGTAAGAAAGGAAAGGATTGCCATTGGGTTGGAAAAGACGCAGCATGGTGGGCGTCCATTCAAAGCGAATATCGAGCAAGGGGCTAATCCAGTTTTGAAGGGCGTTGTTATCAATTTCAATCAATTTCCCCTGCTTTCGCGTGTAGCCTTCGAGCCAATTTTTATCAGGGTCATAGATGTAATATTCCTGAACACCATATTTTTGATAAAATTCAAACTTGCGTGCCATTTCTCCAGCGCGATTACCTGGCGACAATATTTCAAACACCACCTGCGGCGGCATATGATTTTCCAGCCATTGTAAATAAGAACCCCGATGCCCTTTCGGACGCCCCAACGCCACCAATACATCCGGCGCAAGCCGCACTTCCGGTTTGCCTTCCAGTGGATACCAAAACAAATCCCCCGCCACGAATACATCTGTCCGATCCGCAAAACAAGCCTCCAACCCAAGCTTAATCAACACAATCCACTCAAATTGCAAAGTATTTTCTGCCATTGGTTCGCCGTCCGTTTCAGGATAAATTAGATACAATCGTTCTTTGGGTACGCTTGCCATACACGATTCGTTTTCTTTCAAAGATACGCATTCCTATTTAAACTTACAACTTTGCCGGAAAAACCGTATTTTTGTTTAAGCAGCCGCCATTATAAATTCATTGAATTGGTGAAGCTGGGTGAAAGGATCAAAGCACAACACATTGAATTAAAACTGGATACCAATCACATTTTTTGATAAAAATTCTGTAAAGAAGTATAATGAAATACATAACTGCCGAGCCTCCTCAAACAACTCGGCAGTACACTTTCCCCTTCACGCCGTCACCGGCGGCGCTTCACCTTCTTCCATTTCTTCGGCTTGAGCTCTTTTATTGTACTCGTCCAGTTCCCGCAGGGCTTCATCGAATATCGGATTAACTTGATTGGCACTGCGCAGCCCATCGTGTACGATCTTCGTGTAGGTCATTGCGTCAATACCGATTGCCATCAAGGTATCATCCATCATCTCGCTCATTTCGCTGTGTAGGGCAACGAGGGTGCTATAACCCTGGTGCCCGCTCATAATCTGCGTAAAATGCATGGCATAAAACGTACGCGGCATCACTTCCTCGTGCAGGGTACCCCGGCGCTCGCTACTATTGGCATACGCCAGGCGGCGCGGACCCATCTTGCGCTTGCCTTGTCGCTCTTCCAGCGAAAGACTGATGGCGTAGGGCTGCATTTCGGACTTGAGTTGTTGAAGGGTAGCAATCCAGCTTTGGATTTGCTCAGGAGCGGGAAGCTGCTCCGGTTTTACATACAATTTCATAAAGCTTACATTTTTAAAGATTATAAAATAGAAAATAACTCCACGTTGGAGGTGCAAGCCTTATGTGTAAATGTTGAAAAGATGTATGCAATATAAGTCTAATAACCTTCTTTGTCAAGCCCTCCAGCTAACATTTTTTTGCCTAAAAGTAAGATAAAGAACCTATTAGGGTAAGATAAAGAACCTATGGAGGTTCTGCCTTGAACCTTCATAGGTTGAAAGAAGCACCCCTGTGGCATCTTTATTGAACCTCTGGGGGTTCTTCCATGAACCTATATAGGTTAAAGCAAGTACCCCAACAGCATAAAGCAAGAACTCATAGAGCATCTTTATTGAACCCCTGTGTGTTCTTTCCTAAACCTGTATAGGTCGAACCAAGAACCCTTATAGCATGAAGGAAGAACATCTATAGCATCTTCACTGAACCTATAGAGGTTCTTTATCTTACCTTTATAGCTTATTCATCTTACCCCAATGGTATGAAAAAGAAACCGCGAGTCCTTTTTTAAAAATGCTACAAAAAACAAAAAGCCTTGTAGTTTGTGCTGAACTACAAGGCTTTAGGAAAGTTTTCCGAAATCTCGATCTCAAAGTTTTCCGAAATCTTAGAGATTTCGGAAAACTGGTCATTCATCAAGTATCAAATTTGTCATTTTCTGATCTAACTGGAATGCCTGATGATATTCAACATACAATTTTTTGGCTTGTGACGCATCGGCTTCGCACCATAGACTTAACAATGCTTCCCGATCTATTTTGGTAGGTGTCGTACTAGCTATGGCTTTGAACGAAGTATAATGCCAATCTTCATAATGGTTGGCAACGCCATGATGAATCGGATTATGATGAACGTAAGCGATGAGATACATCAGCTGCGATTCGCTTTTTATAAGTATTCTTTTGAAGCGCTTTTGAAAAACACTGCCCTGACGATCCTGTTGTTTGTTAAAGGCTTTTGCATAACTGCTCAAGAAACGTTTCATCTGATCTTCCAACAGCACATCGAGCTCAATGACACCCTCCAAAAACCGAAGTCCGCATTGCGTTTTTTCTTTGGCTGCCGCTTCCAGAATGTGTTGCACCGGGTGTACCCTTACTAAAAAATGAAAGTGATTGGGGAGAAGTGCGTAGGAAAATGTATCCACATAAGGTGACAAATAGTGATCCCAACGTTGCAGAAAAAAACGATAATTCTCATCGGATTTGAAAATCGTCTCTTTGTTGTTAGATCGATTGTAAATGTGGTAAAAGCCGCCTTCCTCAAAGGGATGCCAATAATTAATGGACATAAGGGTTGTGTTTTTGTTTTTGTAAAACAGTTTTCCGAAATCTTCGAGATTTCGGAAAACTTCACGGGGCAAGCAGCTTCCGCACCTTCGCTACATCGGGGTGGGTGATGCCAGCTTTTTCTAATTCCTCCAAATCTATTTCTCTTTGCTTGCCAACTTTACCCTCTGATAAATAGGGGATGACCTCTTCTAAAAGTATCTTTGCATCCAGCATTTCAGTGATGTTGTGTTTTACAAATTTTCTTTTTCCTCTTGTAAATTTACAACATCACTTTTTCTTCATATTAAACTTTTTTATTAATTTTAAACAAGTTCGTTAAATCCTGGTAAGCAAAAAAGGATAAAGTGTGTTTTGTAATCATTAAATTTGATATTTAAAATAAAAGGATGAGCACTCTACCAACGAAACAGCCCAAACTCTGGCTCCATCATTTGCAAGACGAAGAGGACGCCCGATTCATTTATACGTTTTTGGCAAGCCAAACCACCAATGAACGCAAGCAAAAGCTCTTCACCCAACTTGCCGAAGTAGAAGCGCAACACAAAGCACGCTGGCAACAATTGATGACCGAAAACCATATGCAAGCGCCTGACATCCAACCCTCTATGCAGGTGCGACTACAGGTGTGGCTCACGCGTTACCTGGGTACGGGCTTGCTCGAACGCTGGATGCTCACGGAAGAAGGCAATGAGGTAAAGGCGTATTTGAATTTGTACAATGTCGCCAAAGACGACACCACGCGCGACTTGGCAAAGGAACTGGCGATTGACTCCGCGATGCACTCCGACAAACTGGCGAATCTGAAAGGTGCAAATGAAAATGGCGAAAGCTGGCACAAATCGGAGTCGGGCGGCATGCTGCGCAATGTAATTTACGGCTTCAACGATGGTTTGACGGCAAATTTTGGCTTAATTGCAGGCGTAATCGGTGCCAATGTAGAGAGCAACGTCATACTCATTTCCGGGCTTTCCGGGATGGTGGCAGACGCCCTTTCGATGGGCTCCTCGGGCTACCTTGCCGCCAAAAGCGAACGCGAAGTGTATGAAAATGAACGTCGGATGGAAGCCCAGGAAATCGAATTGATGCCCGACCTCGAAGCCAAGGAACTGGCGCTGATTTATCAAGCCAAAGGCATGAGCCAAGCCCAGGCAGAAAAGCTTGCTAATCAAGTCATTAGCGATCCGGAACTCGCCTTGCAAGAAAAAGAACGCGAAGAACTCGGCATCAGCGAAAGCGCCACCAGCCCAATGAAAGAAGCCTGGATCACCGGCATTGCTACTGCCATCGGAGCGTTCATTCCCATTCTACCTTTCTTTGTATTGGAGCACCAAGCAGCGCTGTGGACCTCCTTCACCCTTTCCATGCTGGCGCACTTTGTGGTAGGTGCGGCGCGGAGTTTTTTCACCGGCACTAAATTATTCAAAAGCGGGCTGGATATGTTTCTGGTCGGCTTCGGCGTAGCGGCGGTGGGGTATTTGATTGGGGAGTTGATAACGCGGTTGTAACGAAGATATGGCAATGCTTCAAGCATTTAGCTCATTTTTTTAGCTCAAAAAAGTGACCTGAACCTACTTTATTGCGTCAACTAAGGGTATTGAGTTGTAACTACGCAATCAAATGAATTTCAGGTTATGAAAATCGAAGTATTTAAATTTACACGAGATGATAAAGCCTTTATTGCTGTAAAAACCAATGGGTTTGTTACTACTTTTCCTGGTAGAATCAGGCAAATCAAAGGCGCGGAGTGGTTGCGCCCCGAAAGGCTGTGGCTTATTCCTTACACAGCGGAAGCGTTTGAGCAGTTTAAGACTATTTTTGCGAAAGACACTATTATTATTCAAACCGATTTTGCTTTTACCGCAGCACCGGCATTGCCCAAAAATGCTACTGCGCCGGCTACTGTCCAACTCAGTGACTTACAGGAAGAAGCCCTTACCCGCTATCTGGAAACGCTGATGCTCAAGCGCTACAGTTATATGACGGTAAAGACCTATCGCAATATTTTTACGCAATTTTTGTTACATTTTGAACATAAAAATCCGGCGACTATTACACCCGATGAAATAAAACAGTATTGCCTGCATAAAATAGAAGCCTCCAAATGGTCGGAATCTTATCAAAACCAGGTAATCAATGCACTGAAATTTTATTATGAGAAAGTGCTGGGACAGGAGCGCCAATTTTATGAACTCCGCCCTAAAAAGCCGCAACAACTCCCCCAGGTTTTCAGCGAAGCCGAAGTCGTCGCGCTACTCCAAAGTATTGATAATCTGAAACATAAGTGTATTCTCATGCTCATTTACTCTGCGGGGTTGCGCCTGGGCGAACTGATTCAATTGCGTATAGATGATATCAATATTTCCCAACGCCTCGTCTTTGTAAAAGGTGGCAAAGGAAAAAAAGATCGGCGCACTTTACTTTCTGAAAAAATGGAAATATATTTGAAAAAATATTTAGCCGAATACCGTCCGCAGTACTGGCTCTTTGAGGGCATGGATGGCGGGCAGTACAGTGCGCGCAGCGTGCAGGCAGTATTCAGGCGGGCGGTGCAGAAAGCCGGCGTCAATCCGTACGCTACGGTGCACACCCTGCGGCACAGCTTTGCCACACACCTGCTGGAAGCGGGTACCGACCTGCGCTACATTCAGGATTTGCTGGGGCATAGCTCCTCTAAAACGACGGAAATATACACCCATATCAGCGACCAAGCCCGAAAAAGGCTCCGTAGCCCATTGGACAACCTCGAAGATATGGGATAACTACGCAATATTGCGGAAATACAATAGTTAGCGGCAAGCAGAAAAAAAGAAAAATGAACATCGAACCACTTAATTCCTACTTTTCAAGACATCTGCCATTAGATGAAAGAGAAGTTGATTTTTTGAAAACGGTATTCACAGAAAAAAGGGTTAGAAGAAGGCAGTATCTTCTTCAAGAGGGAGATGTTTGCCATTTAAATTCTTTCGTAGTTGAAGGTTGTTTTAGAATGTATATGGTGGATGAACAAGGCAAAGAGCATAATCTACAATTTGCGACAGAAAATTGGTGGATTCTTGATATGGAAAGTTTTTATTTCGGAAAACCAAGTAGGTTAAATATTGAAGCAATTGAAAATTCTATCGTTTATCAAATAAGAAAAGAAGACCAATTCAATTTATTTATAGATTATCCAAAGTTCAACCGAATTTTTAGGGTTTTGTCTGAAAATGCCTTAATTGCCAATCAAAAAAGAGTCCTGCAAAATATAAGTTCAACAGCAGAAGAAAGATATTTGGATTTTTTGAACCAATATCCCCAGCTATTCAATCGAATTTCAAATGCTCAAATTGCTTCTTACATTGGAGTAACACCAGAATTTCTAAGTGCTATTCGCAAGAGAATGGCAAAGTCTTAAACTACATTAAGATTCTTTCTTAATCTACCTTATTGGCAATTATTCTGAAAGCATCTCATCTTTGCAACGTAAATTACATAATCAATAAAAATTTAATAAACATGAGATGTCTATTAACCATGATACTTTTAGCTGTGATTGTCCACTTCGGATATGGGCAGGAATTTAAGCAGCTTAGGTTTAAGAAGCAGACTTTTGACCTTCGTAACGTGACTGGGGAAGTCATCAAGTTCAAAGGCAAAAAAGTTTTAAAAATTGAGCGTGACTTAAAGGCACTTCCTTTCGATGAACAAAACTTAGAAGAAACGGTGGACGACCGCCATTATGCTCGATTGATTGGGATAGATGATTTTGAAAATGGAACTATCGAAGTAAAAATGTATAGCCAATTACAAAACCCTGCACCGTATCCAGGTATTGCAGGCTTTATTGGTGTATATTTTAGGATTGCAGAAAATGATTCTGAATGGGAATCCATTTATGTACGTCCCAAAGTGGGAAGACTTAATAACCAATTTGCCAGAAATCATGCCGTACAATATTTTTCATACCCTAATTATAAATTTCAAACCCTGCGGGACAGTTTCCCTGCGGGTACGTATGAAAGTTCTGCACCTGTGGCTCTGAATGAGTGGATTACCATGAGGATAGAAGTTAATGGAGAATCTGCCGAAATGTTTATCAATGATATGAAATATTCATCTTTTATCGTAGATAAGATGTTGGGGAAAAACCAGAAAGGTTATATCGGATTATATGTTGATATTGGGACAATTGGCTATTTCAGAGATTTGAAAGTAACCAAAAGGGCATTGAGGATTAAACAAGAGAAAGGAGAAAAGGTTGATGATATTTAATTGAGTAAGTCTACTTAAATTATTGTCCGAATAAATTAATAGTATTGAGAGACGCCAGCCGCTAACAAAGTGCAAAACGGCAATAGCCCTTAAGCGGGGCTACTGCGTTTGCACGAACCGTTCGTCGCAATTTACTGAAAGACAATGAATTATGAAGAGAAATTTAGGTAAAAG
>CAZFBN010000074.1:0-26834 GCA_964517145.1 uncultured Saprospiraceae bacterium | reverse complement strand
AGCCAGGCTGGTGATATTCGCCTATATTAAAACCTGTATAACCAGATTTAGTGATGTAAATAGAAATATTACCAGAAACGGGGTCGTATTTATAAATTACATTCGTATTCGGGTCGCTAAATAATAGAAATCCATCGGGATGCCAAACGGGACCTTCCGTGAATTGAAATCCATCCGCCAATTTTTCAATCTTTACATTCGCATCTAAAACATTATCTAATTCTTTATCAATTCTTACAATTTGACCTAAATTTTGCCAATCGGCGCGCTTGGGAGTCGTTTTGTAAAAATCTAAAGTCGCCGAACGAATCCAGATATAATTGGTCGGTAAATCCGCGATTGGACCATTAATGCCCAGAATCGCTATTTGAAATTGTTGCCCCGGCTGTGCATTCTGCGTCAACACCACGCGATTCCGAGCGTTGTAGCCCTTCGCTACGCCTTCACCCGATTGACCGAAGGTTTTGTTGAGTTTTCCATTTACCCAGATTTCGGAATAATCATCTACCACAATTTCAAAAACCACCGTAGCACCCGTTGGGTCAAAATCGCCCACTTTGTTTGGAACGGTCACATTCATTCGATACCACACAAAAGAAGCCAAGCCTGTGCCGCGGCGTTCTTCAAGTTTCGTGGGGTCGAGGGTTTGCCATTTGCTATCATCAAAATTGGCAGCGCCTGCTTTTGGCGTTAAATCCTGGGTAGCAATTTTTTTTCCAGTCGGGTAAAGTGCTAATGGGTCGTTTTTATCGGGTCCGGGCGCGTAGAAATCCGCATTCACCAATTTGGCATCGCTATATTTCCAAACGGTTTTTACCAATTGAGTCCCTTCCTGCGTACGCAAGTCCACTATCGCATTCGGCTGCCCGATGGCAAGCTCCCGGCTCTCCTGCGCGAAAGTGTGGAGGCTTAGGAGGAGGAGGAGTAGGATATTTATGATGTTTTTCATTTTTTAAATTTTAGAAACAAGCTGCGAGCGGCAAGCAGCAAGGTTTTTCAACCCTCAAAATCGTCTTGCTTCTCGCGGCTTGCCCCTTGCAGCTCTTAAAATTATTGCAAAAACTTCGCGGTCACGCCCGCCTGGGCAATTTCGGCATCCTGGTCAGCGCTCGCCGCGCCGCTCACGCCAATGCCGCCAATCACTTTGCCTTTGTAAATAATCGGTACACCGCCACGCAGCATATTTTCACCAACGGTAATCAATGACGTGCGTCCTTTCAGAATATTCTCTTCCAGGTTTTTAGAAGGCATTTTGAACAAAGCTGCCGTGCGTGCTTTGCCGTGTGATACTTCCGAAGCAACCGCAAAAGTTCCCGTCAATCGTTCAAGTAAAATCAAATTCCCACCGGCATCTACGATGGCGATAGCGCAACCGGGGGCGTTATTGGCTTTCGCGTATTCCTGGGCTTTCGCCATGATTTCTTTAGCGCCTTCGAGGGTCAATTCGTAGGTTTCGACGACCTGGGCTTGCATTTGAAATGCCATCATAAACAGCGCAATGATTAAAAAAAATCGGGTTTTCATGATATTTATGTATCGGCGACTTTAGTCGCCATTTTAGTTAGTGAATAATTCGGCGGCTATGGCATAGCCATCCCTTCAAGAAAGCCGCCGGTACATTAATTTGCAGGTTCGTCGTAGCCAACTTGCTTGCCTGCTTTCTTTTCTACCAGTTGAGGCCAGTAGCCATCTGCCAATTTCACGTTACCAGGCACGTCTTCTTTGAATAATCGATCCGCTTGTTTTGAGTGTTGCAACATCAGGCGACCATCTACAATCTGGAAAATCGTTGGGTCAATCGGACGCAAACGATTGCGGCTCACCGCATAAGCACAGTAACCGCCGTATTGCGGCTTGTACTTCTCGGGATTGTCTTTGAATTCGTTTTGATTTGCTTCGCTTGAAAACCAATACGTTGCACCATCCACACGAGCAGTGTATTGCGGATTGCCTTTCACCGGTTTGTTTTCTTTGAAATACGCCACCGGGTCGTAGCCATCAATAATGAGTCGATCTTTTTTTACATCCACATTCACGAGGTAGCGTTTTTCTTCATCGGTTACAATTTGTTTGCCTTTATTGCCAGCCACCAAAGCCCAGTATTTATCGGCTTTCACAATGTTACCCGGCACATCTTTTTCCCAGCCGCGCACCGCACGGTCGTTGTGCTGAATGAACAAACGCCCATCCACGATAGACCAGGTATTAATGATAATCGGCGCAATGCGACCCAGCGACACCGCATACGCACACCAGCCGCCGTACTGCACTTTGTATTTTTCCGGGTCGGAATCAAACAGTGCCTTGTGTTCCGCAGAAGCAAACTGATAAATCGCACCTTTGTAAGTAGATTGGAATTCCTTCGAGCCTTTCACAGGCATGCTATCGGTAAAAAATGCCACCGCATCGTAGCCGTCAATAATGACGCCGTCTGAGTTCACGTTGGCGAAAGTGTCAGGATCCGCAGCAGGCTTAATGTCTTCCTGCTTGGCGGGTTGCTGACAAGCAACAATTAATGTTAAGAACAGGATTGAAATGCTGAATAGCGTTTTCATAAAATTAGAAACTTTTTTGGTTATATGTTGACAATAAAATTCCCTGTTCCTCATTTGTCAATTGAATGAGGAAGGTTTTAAAAAATTGATTTTGAATAACTTACAAGTAGTTAGCGTGTCAATACAAGTACGGAATGTCCATCGGGGTCGCGCAGCAAAAACGCCAGCACCTTGCCAAAAATGGGGTGTTGGAAAGCGGCGCTGCCCGTCTTTTCTGTCAATTTCGTCAGTGTTGTGTTTGCATTTGGTACAAAAATTGTCGTATGCCAATGCCAGAGGTCGTTCGCTTTACTGTCAGCCGGATAATTTCTGCCGCCCGGCGGTGCGAGGTAGTCCAGGAATTCTACGCCAAAACCTTGTTGTGCTTTCAAACCGGTGATAATCAAATGCGCGCCAAAAACCTGATTCAGATGCTCTTGCTCCGAGCCATAGTTTTCGCTGTTTCCAGCCACTTTCAAGCCAAGTAAATCTTGATAAAATGCAGCACTTTTGTCCGTATCGGCAATGCCAATCGCCGTGTGGTCAATCCCCAGAAAAAGCCGGTCGGTCGGCTGCTGCCATTTTTCATTGCCTTTGCCTTTCGGAAAATGAATAATTTCCAGATTATGCCCGTCCGGGTCGCGGAAGTAAAACGCGCTGATGCCCGCCGCTGCTGGAAGGTAAGTCGGCAGGGTCTGCGGCGCGGTAGAAACAAATTGCACCTTGGCTTGCCGCAATTGCGCATACGCCGCCTCCATATCGCGTACCACGATGGCAATGTGCTGAAACCACAGGTCATTGCTTTTGGAATCGGCTGGAATCGGACGCCCCTTGGTTTTGAATTCCATGAGTTCGATGGATTCATCGCCCAATTGCAAAGTCGCTACTTTTATTACACCCTTTACATCAAAAAGCTGTTTTGCAAGCGTTTCATTTAGTTCGTATGCACCTACTTTTTTGAAAGTTAATATTTTTTCATAAAATTGAACCGCCTGCTCCAAATTAGAAACGGTAATACTTGCTCTTGCTACTTCTTGTGCTGTTTGACCAAATAATAAAGATTGTAATAAAATAGCAATTATTAATAATCCGCCTTGCTTTAATAGCTGTTTCATGATGATATTGAATTGAAACCTTCGTTTACGAAACTTTAAAGGTTTCGTAAACGTCATTATTAGATGTCTGCAACACTCCTTTCAAATAGTCGCCGACCCGCAGCGCCTGTGCCATAATGGTCAACGCCGGATTCACCGCTGAACTCGACGGGAAAAAACTGCCGTCCACGACGTAGAGATTCTGCACTTCATGCGCTCGACAAAATTCATTCAAAGCCGATGTTTTTGGGTCGTTGCCAAAGCGAATCGTGCCGCATTGATGCGCCGTTCCCGCGATTGGAATTTTCTTACCTAGGTATAAGTGATTGGGAATCAAGTAGGTTTCTCCGCCCACGTGTTCCAATATCCATTGCAATTTTTTGTACAAACGGCGGTGTGCTTCGAGATTATTTTCGGTGTAATGCAAGTGAATCTTACCGTCTTTATCCACCAGAACGCGATTATTCGGGTCGGGCAAATCTTCGGAAGTCATCCAAAAATCGAGTGAATGTTTTGCTACATAATCTAAAGTAAAGCCCGGCGCGAATCCTGGCGCGTCTTCGCGGAACATGAGTGCATCCGATTTTCCGAGCATTTGAATATGTCCCAGCGGAAATTCAAAATCCTCACTTTTGTGATAGAAATCATTCAATCCCAGCGTTTTACCAAAAAGCGTGTGATTTGGTTTTTTGGAAATGGCGAGTAACGCCGAGTTATTATGACACATGTAATGTCTGCCTACTACATCCGAGCCGTTTGCTAAGCCATTGGGGTGTGCATCATTCGCCGAACGTAATAATAATGCCGCTGAATTAATCGCACCACAAGCCACCACTATGATGTCCGCACTAAATGTCAAGGTTTCTTCGCCTTTTTTTACGATTACTTCTTTTACTTCCGTGCCGCTGGCGTTTGTATTCAGCCGCTCAACATAACTTTCCGTCATTAAAGTTACATTAGGATATTGTAAAGCAGGTTTAATACCGATGACATGCGAATCGGCTTTTGCTTCAGACGCATCGGGGAATCCATCAAAACGATCCAAAACGGGTGGCGCATCGCCTGGCTTTTCTGATAATTTTACACCAATAGGTAATGGAAATGGTTTTAAACCCAATTTTACCAAATCATGATATAATTCCTGAATGCGCGGCTCGTGCGGTAGCGGCTCATGCGCATACGGCGCACTCGCAGGCGGCTCGGTCGGATCGGTGCCACGCTGCCCGTGCACATGATATAATTTTTCAGCTTCGGTATAATATGCCTCCAAATCGGAATATGATATGGGCCACGCCGGAGAAATGCCGCTATGATGTTGCACTTCGCCAAAGTCGCTTTCGCGCATACGCAGGAGCGCAGAGCCATAAAATTTGGTATTTCCACCTACAAAATAGTGAATACCAGGTCGAAACGCTTTTCCATTTTTGTCTATCCAACGTTCGTCGGTGGTGTATTTTTGGTCGAGAAAGACCGCTTGTGTGCTCCAGTTGTCGCGCTCGCGCGGCACGTAATTACCGCGTTCCAGTATTAAAATTTTTTTGCCGGTCGGAGCCAGACGATGCGCCAAAGTGCCGCCACCAGCGCCCGTACCGATGATGATTACATCGTAGTGATTCATTTTGATTGTGTTAGTGTGTTTATGTGTCTGTGTGTTTATGTCGCACGTTAGGTGGACACATGAACATTAGAATACATGAACACATTATTACTCAATAATTAATTTGCTATTAAACCCGCCGAATCCATCCAGTTCTTGTAAAATATTGGTCGGATCGGTCATCCATTCCTGGTCGTTGATAATAAACTTGTAACGATATTCTCCTTTTGGTAAGATTTTATGATAGGTCTTCCAAATATCATTTACTTTTTGTAACGGGACTCCCTTGTTATTCCAATTCGTAAAATCGCCGCTTGCTGCGACGCTATCCGCCGTGTGCTGATGTAATGAAAATTCAATCATTTGCGACTGGTAATTAATAATCGGTGTAAAATGTATCGGTAAATCGGTATGAACGGTCTCCGCCGCATACACCGCGCTCAAAGGGTGCACCACGCCAAAACCTTGCCGATCAGCCGATACATTCGGTAATTTTCGGGCGGTTTGGGTCAAGATATTCCGAACGCCAGCCGGTGTTAGAATTGGATTCGCTTGTAATAATTGTGCTACCAAACTACTCACAATTGGTGCGGCAAACGAGGTGCCATCGGCGTGTTGGTAATATGGCGAGATCAATTTTCGATTAAAAATCTCCTTTTCAATCACTTGTCGTATCAAACTTGTCGGCTGATCTGCAATTTTTTTATCAATATTAAGTTGTGTTATTACATTTGTAAATTTTGCTTTTAAATAGCGGTCGTCCTGCGTTTGTAACAAATCAAATAATAAAGCTGCTTCTTGTTGAGCATTGGTTCCGGGCAGAATCGGTGCGGGAATCCAAATCGCCGGCGCCAACACATCCGGCTTGTGAATTCCATCCACCGTATCACCAAAATTAGAATGATATAAGGTGTAACTTAATGGATGTAATGTATTCTGATCGTCCAAGCCCCCGACGGAAATCGCGTGCGGGCTATTTGCTGGGGCTTTCAGGTAGGCATTTTCGTCATTTCCCGTCGCAACAACGACCACAATGCCTGCATTTACTGCCTTTTCGATGGCTTGATCTACTGCATTTTCTCGGTAAGACGTTGCCCAATCATCCGTCACAGATAGATTTAAAATCCGAATATTATATGCTTCTTTATTGTAAATCGCCCATTGTAATGCTTTTGTAATGTTTTCACCGCTAATGCTGCCATGCTCATCGGTTACTTTTAATAATATTACATTTGCATCTGGTGCTAAACTTTTGTATAATCCATTGGATAAAGCGCCATTGCCCGCGCCGACAACGGAGGTCATGGTGCCATGCCAATTATTATTTGAATATTTATTATTTTTTATTTGACGTTCATTATTAGCAACATCTATCATTTGCAGGATTCGTCCTTCTAGATCGGGGTGTAGGTAGAAACCGCTATCAATAAAGCCAATGGTGACGCCTTTGCCGGTGTAATGCGGGTGCGCCATGAGTCGCGTGGGAATCGGCAAAATTTTATATCCATTTACTTCCACACCAAAATCAATGCCTTTGAACGCCGCCCAGGCGTCGAGTTGCGCCTGATCCGCACAGCGATTGCACACGCCTTGCAAAGGATTCCAGCCAGGTACTTCTTTTTCAAGCATTTGGATGATTGGGACGTCACAAGTGCCGTTAAACGTGTGGAGCAGCGTTTTATAATCCTGATGACAAATTGGACATTGCATGGTGTTTTCTGCTTATTTAAATTTTATAGCACAAAATTGCAGCATCCAAAAAATCAAAAATGTTACCGGTGTAACACCGAACCGTTTTATCCATCAACAAACAGAGCTAAACCACTAAGAGCGTCGTGGAGGAGACAAAGGGAGGGTTAGGGATCTGGGGAATGGGGGAATTAAAGTATTCACTTTAAAAAATCGGCATGGATGACCCAGAATTTGCCGGAGCCCAATTCAATTTTTCCTTCGCGCTCTAACTCATTGAGCATCAGCGAAACCGATTTTCGGGAGGTAGCGATGAGGCTCGCCATTTCTTGCTGCGTGAGCGAGTGCTCTACGACGATGCCCTTGCCTTCTTCGCAAGGTTTGCCGTACATTTCTTTTAAATCTTTTAATAATTCTATCAAACGCTTATTTACATCTTTAAAAAACAGAATTTCGAGGCGGCGCTCCAATTTGCGAATGTTATGCCCAATTTTTTTATGAATTTCCCGGCTGAAAGGCACGTAATCCCGCGCCAGTTCCCGCGCTTTTTCTACGCTCATTTTGCAGACTTGCGTCCCTTCCTGGATGACTTGTGCAAAATCATGATGCGAACCTTGCCCTAAAAATGCCATTTCTCCTAAAATTTCACCGCGCGCCAGGTACGTTTTGATAAACTCGTTGCCTTCATCGTCGTAATAACCCACTTTTATTTTCCCCTCGGTTACCAGATAAATCTCTTTTGCTGTTTCATTGGGTAAGAATAAAAATTCGTTTTTGTGATAAGTCATTGGCGGAGTGTGCTGTACGTGTTTGGCAAATTTATAAGGGCACAGCACCTCAAATAAATCAACCTCTTCAAAATACCAGATTTGTTTCATGGCAATAGGTTTTTCAACGGCTTGACACTCAAAATTAAGAAAACGCCTGTAATCGGAAGAAATATTTTAACTTGTGCAAAAGTAATTTTACATGCTTGCTTTATTTTTTATTATAAGCCTGGTTATCATTGGGTTAGTTATTGCATCTAGTCGTTATAAAGTGCATCCTTTTGTGCTTTTACTACTGGCGAGTTTTGCAGTTGGCGGCGCAACAGGCATGCCGCTGACAGAGATTGCGGGCATTGTACAAAAGGGTTTTGGTGATTTGATTGGATACATCGGGCTGGTGGTCGTGCTGGGAAGTGTTTTGGGCGTAGCGCTTGAAAAATCAGGGGCAGCGCTTCGGCTGGCAGATGCAGTTTTGAGTGGCATAGGCAAAAATCGTCCAACCTTGGGAATGAGTTTTATCGGCGCATTGGTAGGTATTCCTGTTTTTTGCGATAGCGGATTTATTATTTTATCAGGTTTGAATAATGCCTTGGCTGCAAAATCTAATACGCCAAAAGCTGCCCTCACGCTGGCATTGGCGTCGGGCTTATACACAACGCATACCTTGATGCCTCCCACGCCTGGACCCATAGCCGCCGCCGGTAATTTGGGCGTCGCCGATTATATTGGTTGGGTTATGCTTTTGGGGTTGGTGGTAAGTATTCCAGTGATTGCGATTTCCTATTGGTGGGCAGCGACGCAGGGGCGTAGCATTGTGATTGAAAATACGATTGAAAATAGCCTTTCCGATACCATTCTTCCTTCACTCTGGCGATCTTTATTACCCATTGTACTGCCAATTTTCCTCATTGGAGTGGCTTCTATGATGCAAATATTACAATGGAATAATGGCGTAGCTAATTTTATACAATTTATTGGACAACCGCTGATGGCTTTATTCATTGGCACGGGGTTGGCGTTCTGGTTATTACCAAGTAATGATAAAAGTAAATGGATCGGAGAAGGTATTACATTATCAGGTCCCATATTAATTATTACCGGAGCAGGCGGCGCATTTGGTGCGGTTTTAAAAGCAACACCCTTAGCAGAAGGTATTCAACATTTTGCTCAAAATGGATTTACTTCCGGTGTCCTATTTTTATTAATCGCCTTTGGAATTGCTGCGCTATTTAAAACCATGCAAGGTTCTACTACCTCAGCGCTTGTGGTTACTTCTGCTATGTTATCGCCTCTATTACCAGTCGCAGGATTTGACATGCCATTAGAAATGGTGCTTGCGGTACTCGCCATCGGCGCGGGTGCCATGACCCTTTCGCATGCGAATGACAGTTATTTTTGGGTAGTGTCACAATTTAGTGGATTATCGGTGCGCGATGCGTACCGGAGCTACACCGTGATGACGGGGCTGCAAGGACTGACCGCGTTGGGCGCAGTGCTACTTTTATACTATTTACTGATGTAATTTGGATCATGATGTTCAGTTTGCTTCTATAAAATATATCGTTTTGGCTGTATTGCAATGAAACCTTTTCACCCCTTCAATCCACACTTCTTCTACTTTGGCAAAGGTACCCGCTGGCTGGAATGCAACTAAATCTGCTTTTTTACCAATTTCAATACTACCGATCTCATGATCTATTTGTAATAATTTAGCAGAATTCAATGAAACGGAATTAATAGCTGCGCTAATATTTACACCCATTTGTAATAATTTTAAAACACCGGTGAGCATCGTCGGGAAATGATAATCGCTGCAAAACAAATCTACCAAGCCCTCCGCCCAGGCATCTAGCGCCGACAAATTCCCGCAGTGCGAGCCGCCGCGCACGAGATTGGGCGCACCCATGCACACCCACATGCCCAATTCCTTTGCCCGCCGCGCCGCTTCGATGGTCGTCGGCATTTCTGACAAGGTACAGCCAAACTGATGCGCTTCATTTACATGGTCCACCGTCGTATCATCATGACTGCCCAAAATCATTATATCGCTTAATGTTTGTTGAATCATATCACGATGATTGATTTTGCTCAGTTTTTCAATCCGTGCTTCTACAACCTGCTGTGCTTCCGCAAGCGACAATCCATGATTTTTAGCATGGCGTTCTATGACAAAATCGAGTGTAAATTGGCGTTGCCCGGGAATGTCTTCGTTGATAACGACTAACTTGAGCGCTTCTAGTTTTTTAATTTCATCCAATGTTTCAGAGACCATATTAGAATTTGGGCTCAAGCGTGCATGTACGTAATGCCTTACTAATGAATCCTTTGCAAATAAACCTAAAGCCTGTGAACGCTCAATAGCAGCATTCAATGATCGCCCTTTCATTTCATCATCGGAAAAGCTGATGGCGCTAAAAACCGTCGTCAAACCACACGCCGCCGCCCGCTGGTCCATGAAGTGAAACGCCATATCCAGCGGAAAATCGGCACTCGGACGCGGATGAATCTCTTTTTCCCAATAATCAGAATGAATATCAATGCAGCCCGGAATCAGCCAATGCCCGTGCAGGTCTTCGCCTTCAGCAATATTTTTATCTTTTTGAATGTCTGTAATAATTCCATTTTCAACGACTAAATAACCAATAAAATCTTCCGTCGGAGTAATAATATGAGCATTTTTTAGAATAGAACGCATCATAAATCAAGCTGTTTGTAATGTTAGTAATTCGCCTAATTCTTCTCCATAAATTTCCAGCATTTGAGCAGCGCTGAGTTTGGGATTGCCATCGTAAATAATTTTTCCTTCTTTTAATGCAATCACCCGCGTACAAAACCGCGCCGTCAGCTCCGGCTGATGAAAAACGCCGACTACCGGAATCGTTTGATATAGCGAAGTAAATAACTGCATAATATTTAAAGCATTACTTGGGTCTAAATTAGCAATCGGTTCATCCGCTAATAACAAAATCGGGTTTTGAAACAAAGCCCTTGCAATCGCAACCCGTTGCATCTCGCCACCACTCAAGGATGCCGCTTTACGAAAAGCCAGATTTTTAATGCCTACTTTATCCAAAATCGCCAGTGCTTCTTCCGCCTCCTGATCGGTGAAACCCGCGACAATGCTGCGCCAGGGATGGATGCTGCCCAATCTACCGATCAACACATTTTCCAAGGCTGTCAATTGTTTTACTAAATTAAACCCCTGAAAAACGACGCCCACCTGCTGCCGAATTTTACGCAATTCTTTACCTTTGGCATTTATTAAGTCCGTTTGTTTTCCATTATATTGCAATATAATTTCCCCGGAAGTTGGCTTTAATAATCCATTCAAAGCCCTCATTGTCAAGGTTTTACCAGCGCCGCTTCGTCCCAAAATACCGACAAATTCGCCTTCTTTTACTTCAAATGAAATATTATCCAGCAACTTCCGCCCATCCGGCAGCACTTTGCTTATATTTTTAACCAGGAGCTTCATTTCTTTTAATTTTTAATGCTAAATGTTTAATTTTTAATGAAAATATTATTTTCCATATTTCTCAATAAAAGATTCTACGTCAAATAAATCTTCAAAGCGCGCCTCCAGCGTCGCCCGATCCCAATCCCACCAGGCAATGTTTAAAAGGGCTTCCGCGATTTTATCGGAAAAACGTTGCTTGATAACTTTTGCTTTTACGCCCACCGCAATGCTATAATCCGGCACATCATTTGTAACAACGGCGCTCGAACCTATGATAGCCCCGTGCCCAATCTTTACACCTGGCATAATAATTGCCCCGTGCCCAATCCACACATCATGTCCAATCGTGCAATGATGATCGCGCCGCCATTGAAAAAATTCCTCGTCTTCCACCGTGTCAAACCCATACTGCACACGCCGATACGTGCAGTGGTGCTGCGTCACGCGCCATTGTGGGTGATTGCCGGGATTGATGCGCACGCTGTTGGCGATGGAAGTAAATTTTCCGACCGTGGCATAAACAATAGAAACATTACCTGCCGTGTAACTATAATCACCAAATTCTACTTCATTCATGCTCGTATTCGCGCCTAATTGCGTGTAAGATCCGATACGAACTTTATGCAAATGACAAGTTTCGTGAATGTGCGGTTCTTCGCTCAATTGCAAGCGGGGCTTGGGTTCTGGCGTTATCGGAAAACGTTCTATTACTTTCATTACTTAACAAATGAATAACTTGGGAAATTTGGTTTAATATTAAAATGCGCTAAATCATCGTATTGATACAGCTGCGTATGATGTATATTGAAATACAAATCTTGATTTTTGATTTTTTCATTTAGTTCGGCGCAAAGTGTTGCTATATTTTTTCCATCATCGCTGGTAATATCTTCTCCAAAATAAAGCAAAGTAATATGCCCGATAAATGGACGAGTACGTTGTACGCCAATTTTATTTAATTGCGGATTGTGATAAAACTGATTTCTAAAATATACAATCCGTTGAAAATCAGCCTTGTTTTCAAACACACCCAATATTCCCAATGCCGACCCAAACAAACTTAAACCGATCAAACGCATAGAAATGGGCGCTTCATCGTCAGCAGCATTAATATCATCAATGGCTTCTTTAATAAATTGAGGATATTTTTCCTCTAACCCATTTTTTATGATATGATTGTAATAACGATCATCTGAAAGCGTATTGGCAATCGTTTGATGAAAACTCTCTGCTGGAAGTGGATATAATTTGTGTGAAAGATGCGTTTTACCAATAATTTCTTGCTGTAAATTAGTCAATTGCGAAGTTAAATCGTCATTATTTGGATTATTATTTACCATGGAAAGCACCGCATAGCCTGGATAGGAAATCATTTTCCAGCTTCCATCCTGATAGCGAAATTTATTGCCAAAATGAATTTTTTCAGCGCGATGCAATAATCTATCTTGCTGAATTTCAGCAAATTGCCGTTGCTGGTAAAATTCATAACTTAACTCTTGCGTATGATTTTCTTGTAGCATAAACTTTTACTTTACAATTGCAATCGCCATTCCATCATATTCTTTGATACCGACCGTTTGTATAATATTTGCTATTACATCCTTGCGATTTGCTAGCATTTGATTAAATTGCTGCACAGCGATCACCCGCTCATCATTAGTATTTTGATCTAGCACTTTACCGTCTCGTATTACATTATCTGCTATAATTAAGGCACCAGGTCGCGCCAATTTTACAGCCCAATCAAAATAAGCAGAATAACTCGGTTTATCTGCATCAATAAATATCATATCGAAAGGCGTTTCATTTTGTAATTGCGGCAGCATATCCAAAGCATTACCAACTTTAATCTCCACTTTATCTGCAAAATGGGCGCGTATTATATTTTGCTCTGCCACAGCTGCATGAGCAGGTTCTAATTCTAACGTTATTAACTTGCCATTTTCTTGTAAAGCCCTCGCCAGCCAAATGGTGCTGTAGCCACCCAATGTACCGATTTCCAATATTTTATTCGCATTACATAAAGTGGCTAACATTTGTAAAAATTTACCTTGATTAGCAGAAATGCTAATTTGGGGCATTCCGGCGTCTATAATGGATTGCTCGGTTGCTAATAATATATCATCTTGTAATGAAAATAAATCACTGATGTAATGATCTACTGCGCTAAATATTTCCTGATTCATAAACATCGTTTTTATTTTTAAACGCCAAAAGCTACCTGTGCAACTAATTTCCCCTTCAAAAAAGTATGCGTCACCACCGGTACGCCATCCATTATATTTACTAAAATAAAATCCGCATCTTTACCTGTTTCGATACTGCCTTTATGATGTAAACCGGCGGCTTTAGCTGCGTTCAACGTACCGAGCTGCGCGGCTTCGGGCAAGGTTAGACTCCCGTCATTTACCAATTTAAAAATAGCATGTAATATCGCTGGTGGATAATAATCGGAACATAATGTATTCACTAATCGAGCTTCAATGGCTTCCTGCACATGTAAATTACCACTCAATGAGCCTCCGCGCAACACGTTGGAAGCCCCGCCAACCGTGGGCATCTTGAGTTCAATGGCTTTGTACGCCGCTTCTTGATTAATCGGAAATTCACAAATCGTAGCACCAAGCGAATGCATCATTTCTACTTTTGGCGCATTATCATCATCATGGCTCGCGATGGGAATATCATATTGCTGACAAATGTAACTAATGGTTTGCATTTGTTCTTTACTCAGGCGCGGCTGATTCAAGCTTTCTTCACACGCTTGAGCAATTTCCGCTTCGGATAATCCTTTGGAAAGCAAATGTTTACTATATTTTTCTAATCCATATTGCCCCTGACCCGGCGTATGGTCCATGAAGGAAAGCATTTGCACACAGCCATTTTCTATTAACTCCAGGCAGGTTTGATATTCATTTACCCCCGTCACTTCAAAACGCAAATGAATGCGATTGTCAATAATGGTGCTGGATTTACACAATTTATTTACTGCTTCAAAAAAATCTTTACGTGGGATGGTATCATTTTCCTCAGCTGCATAATAACCGAGATACATCGAATGATAAACGGTTGTAATACCACAGCCACTCATTCGCCGCTCCAACTCCCGAAACGCAACACCGACGGGGAAATTCGCGCCCGGACGCGGATGAATTTCTTTCTCAATCGCATCGGTATGAATATCAATAATACCAGGTAGTAAATATTGCCCCTGCGCATTTATAGTTGGAATATCATCATTTACTTCGCTTCCATTTTCAAAAATTGCCGCAATCTTTCCGTTGCGCACCAGCAGTGAAGCCGACGGTAAAACCGCTTCTAGCTTGACAATCTGCGCATTTTGTATCAATATTTCCTTCATATCAGGCAGCCATTGTTTTTTCTACAATCGTTCCGTGTTGTAATTCGACCAGGCGATCACACATGCGCTCCAATGTGTATTTATCATGTGATATCACTAACACAGACGTTCCTTTATTTTTTAATTCCAATATCATATCTATCACCACATCTTTTGTTTTTTGATCCAAAGATGCCGTTGGTTCATCAATTAATAATAATTTTGGATTGGATATAATAGCGCGTGCTACATTTACCCGTTGTTGCTCGCCACCGCTAAATGTGGAGGGATAGGCGTCCCATAGTTCTGTCGGTAATTCGATCCGTGCTAAATACTCTTTTGCTAAATCCAATGGCGATTCGTCTGTTGAATTTATACGCCCGTACATGCCTACGGCAACGATCTCTAACGCTGATACACGTGGAATTACACTTAAAAATTGAGAACAATATGTTATCTCTTCCTTGCGCAATTTTAAAACCTCGTGATCATTTGCCTTTATTAAATCCACCATTCCATAAAGATCAGAATGATATAAAATCTCACCTTTGGAAGCTAAATAAGTCCGGTAAATGCACTTCATCAGTGTGGACTTACCGGAACCGGACTTACCAACCAAACCTACTATTTCACCGCGATCAATCGATAAATTAATATCGCTTAATGCCGTGATACGTTTATTATTTAAAATCTGTAATAAAAATTCCTTTTCTAAGTGTCTGATTTCCAAAACCTTTTTCATGTATTTCATTTTACAACAGCG
Source organism: uncultured Saprospiraceae bacterium (assembly GCA_964517145.1). Taxonomy (GTDB): domain Bacteria; phylum Bacteroidota; class Bacteroidia; order Chitinophagales; family Saprospiraceae; genus JADJNW01. The sequence goes on along the minus strand of CAZFBN010000074.1, from coordinate 11,593 downwards.
AACTGACTAATAATTGGGTGTAAGCATGTTGCGGATCTTGTAATATCTGGTCGGTCAATCCGCGTTCTACAATGCGTCCATTTTTCATTACAATCGTTCGGTTCGTCAACATTCTTATTACACTCAAATCATGTGACACTACAATCATTGCAATATTTAAATCCTGTTGTAATTCTCGTATCATATCGAGCACTTTTGCCTGTACAGAAACGTCCAACCCGGTTGTAATTTCATCTAAAAACAAAAGCGGCGGATTGTTCGCAATGGCTTTGGCAATCTGCACCCGCTGTTGCATACCTCCGCTAAAACTGGAGGGTTTGTCATCCATGCGCAACACCGGCACTTCGGTGCGTTCGAGTAAACCCGAAGCCCGATCCCGAATGCTTTTTACATTAAAATTGCCCGCCATTAATAATTTTTCGGCAATATTACCACCCGAAGAGAACCGAAAATTCAAGCTTTCGCGCGGATTTTGATATACCATGCCCATCAAATGATTGCGAATATAACGTTTTTTCGCATTCGATTCAATCAGAATATTTAGTTCGCCATTGCCATAATTACGCAAGTAAGCTGCACCCGCCGTTGCTTCTAGATCGAAGTATAACTGCTTGACTACCGTGCTTTTACCAGAACCTGACTCGCCGACAATCCCCAATACTTCGCCAGGAAACAGCTCAAAATTCACTTCTGCACAAGCTACAATGCTATTCGTTTCCGGGCAGATATTAGAATTAAATACCGGCCCGGTTAAATGAATGCTATTTTCATTATACGTCCCGTAAATTTTAGTTAGATTTTCAACTTTTAATAACCAATTATTTACTTGCATCCCGTTCATCCGCCATTGCTTTTAAATATTTATTATCATGTTGTAATACCGGCTGCCCTTCGCGCTTTTTATCTAAATAATTACTATCGCTGATGACATGACTTTTTTCGCCGTTTTCGCCATATAATTCATCCAAAAAAGCCAATTCTTCGCCGGTGATGACGCATGGTGTACCAATAAAATATTCAATGTGAAATTTTACATCCTCAAATTCCAAAGGCTCCACTTTCGTATGCGGAGGAATCGCATATAATCTTTTTTCACGACCCGCACCAAATAAGTAAATACAATCGCTGTTATTTAAATTCGGCACGTCCCAACGCGGAATCGGCGAGGGCGACATGATATAGCGATCATGCACCATTACAGGATAACCCGCGCCATCCATAAGTGCGCCGTATTTTACATAAGCTTCATATAATGAAACCCACATTTTAGCGTAATTCATTTCGGCATGCATCTCGCGGGTGCGTTTCTCGTAGCGCTCCACATACCGAAGTGGCTCAGGCTGAGGCACTTGAAAGACCATAATCTGCTGGTCGTTCAGTTTTTCTTCGGTAATGCGATGTCGGGTTTGTATAATGGTTGCTTCGGGTGTATCATAAGTTGTTTTACACTCAGTGGTTGCTTGCACAAAATCCCTTAAATTACAAGCATTTACACTGGCATCGCTGCCCTGATCCATGATTTTAAAAATATCATCTTTTCCAATAATTGCTAAAGTAACGTGTAATCCGCCCGTTCCCCAACCCCGCGCGATAGGCATTTCCGGGGAAGAATAAGGAACTTGATAACCAGGTATTGCAATGGCTTTCAGCAACTTACGCCTAATCTCTTTTTTAGTTGCTTCGTCAATGAAAGCATAATTATACGTGCGCTGAAATTTTTTAGTTGCTATCATAATTTTGTTTCCAGGATTTTAGAGGAAGGAGTGGGATCCACTTTTTCTTTCCGGCGGATTGCTTTGCGCAAATTGTCCAAAATGGATTGAAATGTGACGTAATGTGGTAATTTTAAGTGATTTGTAAAACCCATTGCTTCAACACCTTCCGTATGATAGAGCACAAATTCCTGATCGTTGGCAGGAGCATCCCCATTTTGAATGCGCATCGCCCGATCCAGAATGCCCATGCAAATCGCTTTCGTTTCATTTTGTCCAAAACACAGACCGTAACCGATTGCGATGTAAGGAATGCTGCCTTTTTTATCCGATTCTATTTTGGCAATCATTTCCGCTTCGGTTAACATTATTTTTCCGATGTAACGATTTCGCCCGGAGCGATCTTTTACAAAAACCTTTACATAGCCGACCCGCAATTCGCCCACCGTCGGGTGCACGCTGCCGTAGCCGCGCATCGCGCTGTAACCCAATGCCATCAAGCCGCCCGTTTCGCCGCGAGCCAACATTTGCAAGCGCGCAGAACGTGGAGCCGGAAAGCGCACGGCATCCCTCGTGATGTCCATCAGGCGCGTATCTTCTTGATTTCCAACGCCTTTTAACAAACCTTGGCTACGTAATATTTCTATTACTTTGGTAAATGATCGTTCTTTATTTAAATCAAAACCATTTAGTTGGTTTTCAAAATCTTGTAAAAAATGATTCAGATCAACTTCAGATTCCGTGGCTAATTGCGTGTTGAGCATACGCTGCGAGTAGTCGCGCGTGGGACCGAGTACCTGCCCGCCCGGAATTTCCCGAAAGGATGAGGAAATACGGCGGATGATTTGCATCTCGTTGGTATTCAGGGTTTCCGAGTAATATTGACGGCTCAGCGTTGCCCGAAAAGCCCGCAAAATAAAGGCAGCTTCCAAAACGTCGCCCTCGGCTTGTTTGAGCGCAATCGCCCCGTATTCCGTGGAATAAAAAGAGCCTTCGCCCATCACTTTGTCAATACCCAGGCGGAATTGCTGCCGCAACTGCTCGATTTCTATAGGCTTGGTTTTGCTTTTTAAACGGAAATATTCCACCAAAATATTGGCATTCCGAATCGCGTCCGTCCCACCTTTTACTGCAACGTATCCCATTTACATGATTTTAAAACTGAATTGATTTGACCTTGGTACACAAGTAATTCGGTTGTTTTGATCGGTAAAAATCGCATCTACACCCGTTGGAAATTCTTCATTTTTAGATTGAATCAATTCGAGCCATTCAGTTTTTACACCTTTTAAATAAATCATTTTTTCCGCTTTCACACCTGGACCGCGTAACGCAATGGCGATGCTATTTTCAATCATTACATCCGATATCAAATCTATTTGAATCACCAGTGTAGCGCCTTGTTCGGGGTATTGTAAACTACCAATTTTAGCAGCTTCAATCTGTACTAAATCGGTATCATTATTAATAAAAAGAAAATCGGCGTTATTTACTTCGGTTAAAATAGAACCGGTATTTAAATTAAAATATTCTGAAATATTATAAGATTCTACCCAAAAACTTGCCTCGGAATCTAGTAAAGCCAAACCCACCAGTGCCGCTGCTTTGCCTAATTCCTGCGGCGTTTCCAGCATTACATCGTCCAGCACATTGATTTTACCGGGTCGCGCCATGCTGTCGAGTAGTACCCGAAAGTGTCGCTGTGCATCAAAGACAGTATCGTAATATAATTCTCGAATCATGAGTTATTTACCATTTACCAAACCACAAATAACAATTAACAAATAACCTTAATCACGCTTCTTCCATGAGTTTAAAATCCACTGCTGATTGCATGATTTTATGAAATTCTTCCTGTTCTTGTTGCTGAATGAGGAGCCATTCTTGTTGTAAAAAGGCTTCAATCGCTGACCAATTATGATCTTTTATTTTTGCCAGGGCATCAATGACAGCAAGGCAATACGCGCGTTCCGGCTGGTCTTCGAGCACCACACCATACCCTGTGACCCCCTGAATCGCCACTTCACAATCGGTCGTGAGCGCTTCGCCTAAATAAAAAGCCTGCTCCTCCACCGTGTCCTGCGCTTTGAGCATCGTGAGGCAAATGCTGGGGGCTTTGGCAACCGTGATATGATATTGCTGCTCTAATGTTTCAATAAAAGGAATGAGTCTTTGTAAAGAACATTCACAAAGTATGTAATCTCGATCTGGTAACATGAATATTTGTATAATTTATGCTTTGTAGCAATTGCTATTTTAATTTTTCAGTATCACTAAATGCTGTATTCCAAATTTCCAATATTCCACCATTCCAATATAAATATTACTTCCGCTGACCCATTTTATTACAATCATTTAAAAACAGCATCGCCTAGCGCAACAGCGGCAAAGGTATTTTGAGAATGTTTTGATGAGGTTAGGGTGTAAATAGGAAACGATTAGTGTTTTACATGGCGCGTTCGGAAAAGCGGTAACCCACGCCCCGCACGGTTTCCAGGTATTTGTGGTACTCACCGAGCTTTTTGCGCAAGCCTACGACGAGCACATCCACCGAGCGCTCGGTGGCATAATAATCAATGCCATTTATTTTTTCTATAATGGAATTGCGTTGATAAACACGCCCGGGATTGGATAAAAACAATTCCAATAAACGAAATTCAGAATACGTAAGCGTGATTTCCTGGTTTTGCAAAAAAGCCTTGTGTCGGGTGGTGTCGAGCTTGATTTCCTTGATCTGAATGACGTCGTCGGTTTTGGCGTGTGCCAGAGGTGCGGCTTGCGTCGCGGCGCTGTTGTCTGAATGCGGCACCATAACTTGCTGACGCTGAATGATTTTCTTCACGCGGGTGAGCAATTCGCGCACCGGTACAGGCTTGCGGATGTAATCTTCTGCGCCAATTTCCAGCGCCGTCACCGCATCAATTTCGCTGTCGCGCTCCGCCATGATGACCACCGGAATGTGCGCCAATTTTTTGGAACGCTTCATGAGTTTGCACAATTCAAGCCCATTGAGCGCCGACAAAATCCAGTCGGTCACGACCACGTCTGCCGAGTTATGTTGCAAGTATTCATAAGCGTTGGCGGCGCTGTTGAAGGATTTGACGTTGGCGCCTTCCCATTGAAAATTTTGCGAAAGCAAATGCAGGGTCTCCACATTGGATTCGACGAGCAATACGGAAGATTGATACATAGCCTCAAAATTTTCTCAAAAGTACCGCGCAGCTATTTCGTAAATATTTACAAATGGTTAGAATTTGGTTAGGTAATTTAAGTTTTGGTAAACAATTTAACAGATTTGTTAATTATTTGTCAACTCGTGTTTGCTTGAGGTTATTGCTCTCAAACTATTCTTTTCAACCAAAAAAGGACTTGCTTACAGCAATCATTCTATAATCTTTTTCTTCTTCGCTTTTTCTTGATTTGCGAGCAAATTTGTTTAAGTTTTTCCACTCCAATCTTTTCTTTGTTACTTTTGGCATCGCCCCAAAAGTAACCAAAAGGTCTAGTCCGTTAAACTCGCTCCGCTCAAACAGTAACGGACGGCAGCCGCCACGCCGAGTATTTCATTATGATTTATTACAAAATTAGAAGCAGTTATTTCATTTTTATACTCAATAAAAGTTCGTCAATGAAAACTAGTGTGTCATTTGTAGCGCATGCAACGGCTTCCACCGGTGTTTTTTGATGTAAATAATGATGTAAAATAAAATAGCTAGCAAAGGCATCTCCGGCACCGGAGATTTTTTGCGGTTTTTCGGGATGGATAAAATCTTGTTGCAAATCATTCACAATCAAGCGATTGCTAATTTTACCCGGCTCAATGGGATAACTGGTTATGATCCAATTGGTATGTGGAAAATTTTGATTCGTTTGTAAAATGGCTTCGTCCAGAGCAGAACAGCCACTTAATAATTGCAATTCGGTGATATTGGGCGTCGCCCAGTCGGCTTTTTGTAATAAAAGTTGCCAATTTTCAATTAATTTATCAGCGACATACGCCTTGCCATTATCTCCGCAAACGGGATCCACCACGATACCATGTATAATAGATTTAAATTTATCAATTGCTTCTAAAATGATATTGACTTGCTCCGCCGCAGCTAAATAACCGACATATAGTATTGCTTTTTCTTCAAATGTTTGTAAATGACCTAAGGTAACCATCAAATTCGACTGAAAATCATAAGTAAATCGCTGATGACCTGCCACATTTCCCAAACCCGACAGCACCAGCGAAGGCACGGGCACGGTGTGAGTTTGCAAAATGGAGAGCATGCACTTCAATCCGGCATTGCCATAAGCAGGCATACTATTGATTGCCAATATTTTATACATTGTAATTTGGAAGTTTAAAAGTGGTCACAACGCCAAAATGGTCGCTGGGGAAAACGTCGTTTTCGGGCTGATTCAAAGTTACTTCAGATTTTATAATCGGCAAATGTGGCACTGCAGGCGTCGCCAATGAAAAAATGTAATCAATTCGTTTACCAAGATTTGGATTTTCATTGGAAATAATTGTAAATCCGGCATCTTTATTACCAGCTGCTAAATAAGTGTCGCGTGCTTTAAATAAAGGATGTAATAGCAGGTGCTGCATGGTGCGAGATTCGCGCTCGCTATTAAAATCACCCGCTAGAAAATAACCTTTCACGTCCTCATGTGCCGCCATGCGCGAGAGCAAGGCATCTAATTGCTTGATTTTCAGATCATCACTATCGGGCAAAAATGACAAATGAATATTTCCAAATAAGAAACGCTGCTCCTGCACATTGATTTTTATCAACTGAGCGACCCGACCGCCATCGGCTTCACTGGAAGGTAAAGGCACTGCCTCCATGTACTGAATAGGATATTTTGACAAGCAACCCATCCCGGAAAAGCTATCTTTTATCACTTCCTCTACCGCCCGATTTTTGCGGCGCATTGGTAAAAAAGAGGAATAAAAATTCAAGGTACTTGCTAAATGTAAAATTGTATTATATTGGTTATCAGTTGTTTTTAAAAGTTCTTGTAATACAATTACATCCGGTGATAGCCTTTGCAATTGCTTGGCTAGGAGCGCCAGCCGTGCGGGGTAGTCGCCATCGCCTTTCCAGGTGTTGAGGGTGAGTAGTTTGAGTTCCATGGCGCAATATTAGGAGGAGGATGTTAGGAATTGGTTAGGGTTTGATCTCTTCAAAAAATCTTTTTTTAATCATATACCCCTGGATTTACAGGCAAATTTTTGAATGCAGTGCTTTAAAATTTTTCTCTTGTTACTTTTGGCATCGCCCCAAAAGTAACCAAAAGGTCTAGGCAAATCAAACTCCTCCGTCGAACAGTGATTTGCCAGGCAGCCGCCACGCCGAGTATTTCATTATAAACACCTGCTAAATAACAAAATATGAATTTCATTGCATGATGTTGACGCATCTGATTCTATTTACAAAAATTTTGAAGTTTTGTAAATGGAATGAAAACGCTTTGCTAACATTTCACTTTTATTTTTGCGGCAATTATTGGGAAACGGCGCTGGTCTGGAGGGCTTTTACCTTTTGCTGCACGAGGCGGAAGCGTTCAAGGGCTTGCTGCACGTCACCATTTTCTTTGTAGCGGGGCCAGATGTAGCCCAGGAGTCCAAATCCATTGAAACCGGCGGCGTGGATGCTTTCAATTTTTTCGGCGGTGATGCCGCTGAGGGCAATGACTTCGAGATGATTGGGTTCTTCTTTAAAAAACTTGCGAATGGTTTGAATCTTGATTTTGCTATTATATCCTTTATTGGAAATACTATCAAAAACCGGACTTAAAAATAAATAATCGAACGGAAAATTATTGGTTTTTATATCATGAAGTGAATGAACGGAATGACTAATGTGTCGGTAGTGCTGACGGGCTTCTTCGAGCGTGCGATTGGTGTCTTTTACAAAATCCTGAATGGTGTAGTTTTTCATAAAATGCAAACCCCGCAGACCAAACTCCTCGACTAAATGAAAATGGGAATGTATAATAATTCGGTTGTAATATTCAGGAGAAATATTTTTTAAATACGTGCAAATTTGATCCAACGAATATCCTTTTTTGCGCAGATGAAAATATTCCAGCCCCTCTTCAAAAAAAGCGTTGAGCAGTGCGTGTTCTTTGGGTATTTCGTAAAAATCAGAGACCAGGATGATTTTCATATCCACATTTCTTGTAAAGTAAGGGAATTTATTTAGTAAAGACAGGGCAAATTTAGGTGGTGAATATTAGAACTCAATTAGTATTAAGTCAATGTTAATTCACACGGAAAAATTGACTGCGAATATATGGATTTTAACAATGCCAGGCAAGTGGCGCAGGCAGCAATTTTAGATGCCGGGCAACTTTTAATGCAATATTGGAAACAATCAAAGCCTTTCCGCTTCAAAGCGAAACAGGATATTGTGTCGCAAATTGATCTGGAAGCCGAGCAACTTATTATTAATACGATTAAAAATGCTTTCCCGGATCATCCGATTTTGTCAGAAGAACGGGGTTTTCAAAGTGCCGCCAATGCTAATTTTTGCTGGATTATTGATCCGATTGATGGCACGATTAATTATGTAAATGACGCTGCGCCGTTTCGCGTGGGCGTTTGTTTATTACATCATTTGCAGCCGGTACTTACTGCCATTTTAAATCCGATTAAAAAAGAATTATACCTGGCGACCAGCGAGCAGCCCAGCACTTGCAACGACCAGCCCATTCGCGTAAGCGCCAATACCGACCTAAGCAAAGCCGTGGTGATGACGCATCTCTCGTCCAAAACCGCCGCCCGCGCCCAAACGCTGCGGGCTTTGGATCAGGTATTCGAGCAAACGCTGCACGTGCGCATGTTTGGCTCGGGCTTGAGCGCGCTCACCTACGTAGCGTCGGGCAAGTTTGATTTGTTTTTCAACGTCAACACGCACCCTTGGGACATTCTGCCTGGCGTGCTGCTGGTAGAGCAAGCGGGTGGCAAAATCACCGATTTAGAAGGCAATCCGATTACAATGGCATCCACTTCGGTGCTGGCGAGCAATGGAAAATTGCACGAGCCGATGTTGGCGTTGTTGCAAAAAGCATGGAAAACGGATGGAATGGTGGAATGATGGAATATTGGAATGGTGGAAAGTTGGAATGTTGGAAGCAAGTGGGTTTCTAATTTTTTACTAACCATCTGCTAATGTTGACGTGCTACCTTCGCTGCAAAGGTGCAAATGATGCGAATACTTCGATTTTACACGCTTTTTTTATTGGTTTTGAGCTTGTTGAGTTGCCAGCAGGACCTGGAGACGAGCGACCAGATTCCGCCTGTTTTTCGTCTGGGATTTGAGCCGCCCGCGGATGACGTGGAAAAAAAAATCACGCAGCTCAATGAATTTGCCCGTTATTTGGAAAAAAAACTCAGCATTCCGGTGGAATTATATGAAATGTCTAACTACGCCCCGGCGATTGAAGCGATGAAATCCAATAAAATCGAGTTATTCAACCTGGGTTCGTTTGGTTTTGTCATCGCCGAGGAGAAAGCGGGGGTAGAACCGCTGGCGTACAAAGGCAGAAAAGACACTGGCGAGGGCACGTATTTTTCATATTTTATCACCGTTCGACCTGATTTGAATAGCATTGAAGACGTCAAGCGCAAGGCACACACGCTCAAATTTGGCTTTGGCAATCCCGCTTCCACTTCTGGGCATTTGATTCCCCGCAAATATTTACCCCAATTGGGCATCAATCCTGACCGCGATTTTAAAGAGGTGCTGCACAGCCCTGACCATCCGCAGACGCTCATGGCAATTCTCGCTGGCAATCTGGATGTAGCTGTTGTAGAAAGCACTGAATACGAGCGGTTTATAAAATTTGGTAGAATGAAAGAAGGCGAAGTAAAAATTTTATACAAATCGGCGCCGATTCAAACCGGACCGTATGTGATTCGTCCCAATTTGCCGGAAGCTTTCAAGAAAAAAGTGCAGCAAGCTCTGGTGGACTTACCAAAGGAAGCCCCGGAAGTATGGCTGGGCATCAGCGGCTCTTCCAATCCCAACATTGCCCTGTTGCCCGCCCGCTCGGAGTTGTGGGATGACATTCGGGAAACGGCGAAACTTGCCAGACAACAAATGTTTGATCCAAAATGAGCCACGTACTGACTTACCCGCAATACAAACGCCGCAAACGCTTGCGTAATTGGTTGATTCTCTTGCTTTTCCTGCCGGCAATTTACTTTTCGGCACTGTCGGCAAAAGTGGATTTTCAAATCTTGCAACGCGACAATTATCGCATGTTGACCTTACTATCGGAATTTTTATACCCAGATTGGTCGGTCTTGCCGGATATGCTGGTGGCTGCGTTTGAAACCATCCTGGTTGCGCTGCTGGGCACCATTCTCGGCGCTATTTTGTCTTTTTTCTTTGCCATTTATGCCGCCAACAACCTGAGCAACCGCTGGGCAAATGTCATTTCCCGCTTCCTCATTGCGCTGGAGCGCTCCATTTCGGAGGTGATGATTATTCTGTTGCTGATTGTCATTTTTGGCTTGGGGCTTTTTCCGGGCGTACTGGCAGTGATGATTTCCTGTATTGGTATGCTGGGCAAATTATACGCAGAAGCTATTGAGGAAATTCCCGCCAAAACCCTCGAATCCATTCGCTCCACGGGCGCGAGCAAAGCACAATTGATATTATTCGGCGTGATTCCATCCATCACCCCATCGCTGATTTCCCACACGATTTTACGATTTGAAATGAACGTTCGAGCCTCGGTTTTGCTGGGAGCCATCGGCGCAGGTGGTTTGGGTTTTGAATTGCAAAAATCCTATCGCTACGCGGCTTATTCGGAAATGTCGGTAGCCATTTTGACCATTCTGGTGCTGGTATTTGCGTCGGAGCGCTTGTCGGCTTGGCTTCGTAAACGCTTGATTGGCAACGACAAATTAAATTAACATGCAACAAACCATCTCCCGATACCAATGGCCCCCCACGAAGCACCGCCTGAGCGTCGGCGGATTTTTATTGGTTATTATAATAGTTATCATAATTTCGGTTATTATTGGGTTTAATCCAATATTATTAATCACCGAATTGCCTTACGCCGTAGCATTTCTGAAAGACATTACCCCACCGAATTTTAGCTTCGTGCTGCGCAAACCCGAAGTACTCTACTCCGTTTTTTCCACCATTGCCATGTCCTTTTTGGGTACACTCATTGGCGGCATGATCGCGCTTGGCTTGTCTTTCCTGGCTGCCCGCAATGTATCGCCGAATAAATACTTGAGCATCCTGGTTTACACCTTATTTACCATCGAGCGGGTCATTCCTTCCTTTATCATATTACTCATCTTCTTAATCATTGCCGGTATCGGTCCCTTCGCGGGCACGCTGGCATTAATCATTTCCACCATCGGCACCTTCGGCAAATTATTTGCGGAAAGCATGGAACAAATCGAAAGCGGCGTGATCGAATCCATGCGCTCCACCGGCGCGACGCGGCTGCAATGGATTCGCTACGGCGTCATCCCAGAGGCGACGCCCGCCATTTTGGGCAATTTTTTCTACGCCTTCGACGTCAACATCCGGCGGGCAATTGGCTTGGGCATCTTCGGCGGCGGCGGCTTGGGCTTCGACCTCTACCTCGCAATGGGCATGATGGAGTACCGCAGCGCGCTGGCGCTGATGATCGTGATCGTGGTGCTGGTGTTCCTGTCCGAGCGCGTCTCCACCTACCTGCGCAACCAGGCGATGAAAGGGTGAGGTAAATGATTTTAAAAAAATCAGCCGCTTGCATCACAAAAAACTTCGCTTTATATTTGAGTGTAATAACCCAGGTGATCCGTTCACCGGCTGTATCAACTGGTAAACAGATTTTTTGTAAAGATCATTTTTATAACAAAAAAATGCAGACTAAGC
>CAZFBN010000073.1:4708-26938 GCA_964517145.1 uncultured Saprospiraceae bacterium | reverse complement strand
TTCGCTAATTTAACCTTTCTTTTTTCCCTAGCATTACTTGTTTAGTTCTACCCATAATTTTTGAATATTCCCAAGCAATAGCAAGCCCGATACCTGAGCCGCCCTGGATGAGCGTATTGCTTTGATGAGACTGATAATAGCGTTTGAAAATATGCGGCAAATCATCGGGATGAATGCCAATACCGGTATCCACCACTTGAATCTGCATGGTATCCGCTTGTTCTTCCACCAAAAGATGAACCTTCCCGTTTTTAACATTATATTTTAGCGCATTTGCTAATAAATTATTTAATATTTTTTCAAACTTATTTTTGTCAAGTAATAAATGTAAGTTTCTATTTGATTGATAGTCAATGGAATATTCTAAATTATGCATTTTAGCATAAGAATCATACATGCTAAAAGTATATTGGATCAATTCGTATAAATTAACTTTGGTTTCTTCTAATACCAGGGGCTGCGCATTCAGTTTTGAGAGATCAAGAATGCTATCTATCAAACCCAGTAGGTGATTGGCATTTCTTTGAATGGATTGTAAAAAGGATTTTACAGGTTCATTCAGCGATTCTTCTTTTAAAAAAAGGGCGATCGGGGTTGCGATAAACGTAAGAGGCGTGCGCAAATCATGGGTAATGTTGAGAAAAAATCGGGATTTTTGTTCATCCATTGCACGCAATTCTGTAGCCTGTTGCTCAATGGTAGCTGTGCGCCGGGAGACTTCAAGTTCAAGGTGTTGCTTTTCTTTGATGAGCTGCGTGGTGCGCCAGCGAAAAAAACGCCAGATCAGTAAAGCCAACGCTAAGATGGCAAGTAAAATAAACCATGTACGAAGGTAAAAAGGACGCACTACCCAAAGCGGAATGCGCAACTCCTGCTTTGCCCAAACGCCATTCACATCTTGCGCCTTTATATGTAAGATAAAATTCCCGTAGGGCAGTCCTCCTACCTGTAAAGTGTTGCCGACAATAAATTTCCACTCTTTTTCCAGACCCTCCACTCGATACGCATATCGATTTTGTTTACTGTTTTGATAATTTAATAAGGCGAGCGCTAGATTAAAGGAGCGTTCGCCCGGGCGCATGCGGATGCGGTTTTGTAATAAAATTTCTTTTGTAAAATCTTTTAAAATGCCTGTTGGGGCGTCTAGTTTTTCAAAATGGATAACGCGAAGGGGCGCATCATTTCCAATGGAATTTACAAAATCCTTGGGGTGAAAAGAAGTAACGCCGCCCAAGCCACCAAAAAATAAACGTCCATCGGGCGCACTGGCATGCGAAGTGTAATTAAATTCATGATGTGGAATGCCATTTTTTGGCAAAAAATTTCTAATAGCATGCGTATTTTTATCAAAACGCATTAATCCATAATTACTTGGCAGCCAAAGATTATTATAATCATCTTCATACACTGCATAAATCACATCATTTGTCAGCCCTTCTTCTTGTGTAAATGATTGCACCCGCTGGAGTTTCCGGTCCCAGCGCAGTAAACCCTTGCCACGTGTAGCAAGCCAGAAAATACCTGCCTTATCTTCGTATAAATGTACAATATTGGATTGTAAAAGCGGCGCTTCAGCCTGAGCTATAATGCCTTTCTGTTCATCTAACAAATACAATCCTTTATCTGTACAAAGCCAAATGCCCTCTTTATTTTCATAAAAGAATTGGATAATTCGATTTTTAATATTTGAAAAAGAATTATATTTATCATAATACACCACTTTATTTTTAGCAGCATTTAAATAGCCTAGTAATAAATATCCTCCTACCCAAATCCTGCCGGTTTTAGGGGAGTGATGTAATACCAGCGGGTAGGCTTTTTTATTAAATTTAATGGTATCTAAATAAACAAAGCTCGTTTGTTGAGTGACTAAATCATATTTAAATAATTTAACATCATACAGTCCAGCCCAAATAATAGAGCCATCTTTGAGTCCTCCAATCAAAGGCACACGGCTACAAGGCAGTTGACGGACCTCATCATTGGTTATTTTGTAAATAAAATCTTGATTGACATAAATAGCATCGTTTTTATCGGCTATGATACCTCGTATATCCTGAATACCGTACTCGGTTAAATAATTTCGAAAAGGGGATTGAGACAGCGAAAAAATACTAATGCCTTGATTAGTGCCCAACCAGAGTTGCCCAGAACGGTCAAAAAAAGGAGCATAAATAGTCCTTCTTGGCACTTCATTTGGTACAACGTCATTGCTCCCCGAGCTAAGCAATTGTCCATTCGCTCCAAAAATATGAATGCTGTCAGCACGAATGCACCAGTGTCTATTTGCCTTGTCGGTTAAAGTTATTGTAAAAGTATTTCGATTATGCAGAGGCGTTTTTTGGATATGGAGCGGCTTTGAGGGTGGTTTTATCCAAATTTCCGGCTTTTCATAAGGTGCTAATTGCAAGTAGGCTTTTTCATCTGTCCAAATATGTGTTACGCTGTCCGGAATTGAAATGTGTTCAACTTTTCCGTTTTCCGGCACTTCATATAAAAGCTTTTGATTGTTATCCAACAGCCAAAAAGTATGCGCGCTGGCTTTTTGCAATCGATTAGATGATGAAATTTTAATATCGGATGTAGGAAGCGTAGCTATTTTGTGGAAAGCACCATCAAACTTATACACTTCCCCTCGATGCGTTACAATCCAAACCGTGGCATCATCTGCACCTGTCAAAAAAACAATTTGTGACATGGTAAAAGGTGCCTGTTTTCCAAAAACTTCATCAAAAGAGGCGGTCGTTTGTTGGTATGGATGATGTATTTCTACAATGCGACTTGGGTTTTCTATCCAATCTGTTTGATAAGAATAATTAATCCACAATCGCCCTGCTTTATCTTGCAAAATATTGTTAATACTGTTATACTTGGCGCCTCCTATTGCTGAATAAACCTGCTGGTAGTGTACGTCCGTACCATATCCATCAAACCGACAGAAGCCATAATTGGTGCTGATCCAAATAAAACCCTCTTTATCTTGAAAAATATCAGGAACATTGTCATTTGGCAATCCATCCTCCATTGTAATGTGGCGAGTGGTCAGTTGGTATTGTTGTGCAAAGGCTATCACATGTGCAAACAATAGAAGGCTAAACATGCAAATTTTCATGACTATCACTTGTTTTCAACTTTTAACGGGGGTAGAATAACTGTAAAATAGTAGGACAATAAAAAAACGCATAGGGTTTAGAGATATGGGCTTTTGTTTAAGCCAATCTGCTTTAAAAATAGATTTTTGACAAGGACAAATACTATGACAAATATAAAAAAAATCAGGATTGTCCGAAAATTGCATGTATTTCGTCCGTTTTTTTTTCTTCGCTTATTTTAATTTTGCAAATATCAAATCACAATGAACACGTTGCAAGGTTAAGTAATAAATTCATAAAAAAACGTGTGTAGCTATAATCATCAATCATTGTTTTGTGTTTATTTGTTTGGTTAGAGGGCTGCTGTCTGGCATGGAGCAGTCCTTCTTTTTTACATCTATGTATTGGGTTTATCCTAAAATGTCATATAAAACTTGCATCACTAATAAAATACTCCCTTTTATTTTCAAAATTGACAAGGCTTAGGAAATGAAGAAGATTCCTAAGCTTATGTCTATGCCAAATAATACTAATTTTAGTTGTTCAGAGGTTTTCCAAATTTTGGAATTTGTTAAACCTTTAAGTGTTTTGAAATCCGGTAAAAGGTCAAACTCAAACCCCACTCAAAACTATTTTCTTTCTGAAAGCATTCTATCTGAAATAAGGTTTAAGCATCGTAATTTTTAAAAAGGCTGTTGCGCCTTAATCAAAAATAACGTTGTTTGGCTAAGAAGTTCTTTTTACATTTGACGACAATTTGTGACATGGAAGCAAAAACGGGTATTCTAAACAATGAAAAAGAGGCAGACCGGCTAGAACGGATTTCCAATATTCTTAAAACGGTGGCGCACCCTATGCGACTGGGCATTGTGCATTTGCTGGAGCAACATCCGCGCCTTTCTGTGACCGAAATTTGTGAAATGTTGGGCAGCGAACAGTCGCTCACCTCTCATCACCTTCAAAATATGCGCCTCAAGGGCATTCTCAGCGTGAAGCGCGATGGCAGAAGTATGCTGTATTCTTTGAAAGAGCGAGATGTATCGCTTATCATCGAATGCCTGGAGAATTGCCAGTGCAATATGTAATTCGGTTGGGCAGTTGGTGCATGGGCTTCTTTCTGGCAATTTGGTGATATTCATCACCGACTAGTTGTAGCGGCTATTCTATTTTTGTGCGTCCGCATTAAAATCACCGGATTAACAAAACATTATGAGTATCTTCGGAAAAGGTAGCAAATTATACAGCATTTTTGGTTTTAAATGTCCTAAATGTCACGAATCAAATTTATTTTACACTTCTACTTTTTCATTTAGGCGTTCTTTTGAAATGAAGAAAAGCTGCGAGGTATGCGGGCAAGATTTTGAGCCGGAACCAGGATTTTATTATGGTGCCATGTTTGTTTCTTACATTTTTATGGGCTTCTTTTGCCTCGGATTTACTGCTTTCTTGCACTGGGTACTTGGGCTGAGTGTAAATTTATCATTCCTATTATTATTAGTTGTTATTGCTATATTTTTTGTTTACATATTTCGTTTAGCACGTTCTATTTGGATTAATGTTGTTATAAAATATAATCCGCCAAAAAACGTTTTAAAACAATAGTTGATAGCTGCTAAAACCATGATACGCCGCAATGCAGATAGTATTTTAAAGCATTTGGAGAAAGTTTCCTCCGATGAATTGGCTTACTTGAAATCCGTAGGTGCAGAATATTATTCTACGGCGCAGCTCCTCCGCTTAAAAGGGCAATGGGAAATCAAAAATCAATTGTTCTGGCAAATTCAACATGTGTTAATGCGTTGCGCTGCAAGCACTCCCATATGGCTGATGTTGTGGTTTGTGTTTGACCTATTCAACTGGAAATGGTTGTCTTTATTGAGTTTGGCGCTTTGTCCGCTGTGTTTTTTGATCTTCTTTGTTGGCTTACTCTTCATGCGCAAATTTTTCAAAAGCAAAGGGCATTTAGAATCAGTTGGTGAAATGATTGATTATGAATTGCTTAAAAGAAAACTCTCACCAAAAGACATTTACTAAAATTCGAGGCATTCGTTTATAAAAAGGCATTTTGATATTTTGAATTAGTCTAAATAATTTCTTTTGTGATGCTTCTCACAACTTCGAGGCGGTTGATAACTTTATTTTTATAACAAAATTTTAAAACTGCCCGAACCATGGATGTTGAAATACTCTCTCGAATTCAGTTTGCTTTTACCGTTGCTTTTCATTACATCTATCCGCCCTTGAGTATTGGCTTGGGGTTGGTGATGGTTTTTATGGAAGGCATGTACCTTCTCACACGCAATGCGTTATATGAAAAAATGGCGCACTTTTGGACGAAGATTTTTGCAATCACTTTTGCCATTGGCGTAGCCACCGGCATCGTCATGGAGTTTGAATTTGGTACTAATTGGGCGACTTACTCGCGTTATGTCGGCGATGTTTTTGGCAGTGCGCTGGCAGCAGAGGGCATCTTTGCTTTTGCGCTGGAAAGTGGATTTTTAGGAGTTTTAATTTTTGGCTGGAATCGTGTGAGCCCACGCGTGCATTTTATCGCAACGCTTGGTGTGTGGCTCGGCTCTATGTTTTCGGCGATTTGGATTGTGGTGGCAAATTCCTGGCAACAAACGCCCGCTGGCTATCATATTGTGGGTGAAGGCTTGCAGGCACGCGCGGAAATTATCGATTTTTGGGCAATGGTCTTCAATCCTTCAAGTGTAGAACGGCTGGTGCACGTATGGATTGGCGCTTTTCTGGCAGGCACTTTCCTTATTTTGAGCGTTCATGCCTGGTATTTACTAAAAAACCGGCATGTTGAAATATCGCAAAAGGCATTTAAAATTGCTTTAGCCATTGCAACGGTGAGTGCGCTGGGTCAATTGCTTGCGGGACACCAGTCTGCTGAGGGCGTCGCACACAACCAACCCGCTAAACTAGCTGCATTTGAAGGGCATTTCGATAGCCTGGCAGTAGCCGATATGTACCTTTTGGGCTGGGTAGATCCAAAAAAACAGGAGGTAACGGGAATTAGAATTCCTGGTGGATTGAGTTTATTATTACATCAAAATATAACAACTCCTGTAAAAGGCTTGAATGCTTTTCCGCCCGAAGACCGCCCTGGTGCTGTAAATGCTGTGTTTCAGTTTTATCATATCATGGTTGCCATCGGTATGTTTTTAATTGCGCTAACATTATACGCCAGCTTACAATGGTGGCGCGGTAAATTATTTCAGCAACGCTGGTTATTATGGATTTTTGTATTTTCCGTTTTATTGCCGCAAATTGCCAATCAGGTCGGCTGGTTTGCAGCAGAAATGGGGCGACAGCCTTGGGTCGTTTATGGCTTGTTACGTACTTCCGATGCTTTGTCAAAAGCAGTAAGCGCCAATCAAGTTTTATTTTCACTTATCATGTTTACCGTTGTTTATCTTTTATTATTTTCCTTGTTTATTTATTTGCTGAATAAAAAGATACAGCACGGACCAGAAGACGAGCATGAAGAAGATCATCGCCCTAATCAGGAACGAATGGCAGAAGCGTTTAAAATGTAGCATTTATTATTTTTTATTGGAAGTTTATTATTTACTTCATTGCATGGATCGTCAAATGATTAATGAAAATATAAAATAAAAAAATATGTTTCTCGGTATTGATTATCCTACGTGGTGGTTTTTGGTAGTGGGTGGCTTATTTAGCGGCTACGCCATTTTGGATGGTTTCGATCTGGGCGCTGGCGCATTACATTTATTATTTAAAAAAGAGGAAAGTCGGCGCGTTGCGTTGAATGCCATTGGTCCGGTGTGGGACGGCAATGAAGTGTGGCTGGTAATTGGCGGTGGCGCTTTGTTTGCGGGGTTTCCAGAGGTATATGCCACGGTTTTTTCAGGCATGTATATTCCATTTATGTTATTTTTATTATTTTTAATATTTCGTGCTGTTTCCATAGAATTTAGAAGTAAAGAACCCATGAAATGGTGGCGCAACACTTGGGACATCAGTTATTCCATTTCCAGTATTATGTTGGCATTTTTACTAGGAGTAGTATTAGGCAATGTATTACAAGGCATTTCGCTTGGCGAAGATTTTGAATTTGTAGGCAATTGGTTGGAATTTATCAATCCGTATGCGATCATGGTTGGAATTACAACAGTCGCATTATTTAGTATGCATGGGGCTATTTACCTCACATTAAAAACGGAAGGACGTTTATTTGCAAAATTAACAATTTTATTGCGTCGTACCTTCCTATTTTTTGCAGTTAGTTTTGGTATTACAACCCTTTACACGCTTATTTACATTCCACATTTATCAGATCGGTTTAAACAGTATCCAATTTTATTTTTCGTACCGCTGCTGGTTTTTCTTTCCATTGCCAATGTACCTCGCCTCGCTGCTAAACGTAAGTATTGGCAGGCATTTTTATTTTCTTCGCTCACAACGGCGCTTTTGTTAATATTAGTAGCGGTAGAATTATATCCCATCATGGTGTTGTCCACACTTGATCCTAAGTACAGTTTGACCATTTACAATGCTGCTTCTTCTAATAAAGCCTTGGGTATCATGCTTTTATTCGCTGCAATCGGTACGCCTTTGGTAATGGCTTATACCATATTTGTATTCTGGACTTTTAGAGGAAAAGTAAAATTGGACGAAAGAAGTTATTAATAAAAATACCTGTAATTTAATAAAAATGCCCGAATTATTTCCTCTATGTAATTCGGGCATTCCGTATTACATCTGGTGATATTTTGGATTGTGGTCTAAACCTGCTCCGCATTTTGCGCAAAAGCCACGTTTGCCACTGCCGCCTTCGCAACCTTTGCTGCATACATAGTGCCATACGCCAGCCGCGTTTTGTGCAGGCTCTTCCGTTATAGGCGTCTGAACTTGCTGATTTTGAGGTACTTGTTGCGATGTGACAGGTTGCGGATTGGTCATCACAGGGGAGGGCGGCAACTGCGTGTTATTCGCTGCTCCTGGCTGATTGTGAAAAGCCGCATTGTGCATATATTGAGTGCCACACACCGGGCACGTACCTGCCTGCGCACTGCCGCTTCCGGCACAGTTATTCGGACAGATGTAGTGTTGAACCACCGCAGTAGTTGCTGGTGTAGCCATATTGGGTGATTGCGCGACATTGTTGGCAGGCGCTTTGTCGCTCTGACAAGCCATCATTCCTAGCACCAACAAAACCATCAATAAGGAGATCGTAGGTTTCATAATTTGTTTTTTGGTAAAGATAGGAAATGTAATGCAATACGGCGTATTTTTTAACAGTGCGCTGATTTTTGACCTTTTTAGAAGTGAGCTGGTGAGCGTGCCTGAACGTGAAGCTTTTTAAATGTTGTAATACGTTTTATAAAATTTGCCATCGGCAGTTATTTGGTAAATTAATATTATTTGATTTTTTAAATATCATATAATGTAAATGTAATAACGAATTAAATACACTTTTGTGAAATGGTAATAAACGGATTTGATTTTTTATTAATATCCGAATGGAAAAGACGAGCGTGGAGCAAATGTGCAAGAAATAAAAATGACTCATTGTCAGATAGTTACAATGAGTCATTTTGCGATTTGATAAAATTTATCTAAAAAAGTTAGGACTATTATTAAATGCTGGATAATTGTTTTCTTTATACAAATTATAACGTAAAAAGATGTTGAAGCCAATGTTTGTCATACGCGCTTCGCGCTTCAGCCGGGTGGTGAGGTCGAGTTCGCCGTAGCCATCCACGCCCACCGTCCATTGCAGTTCCCGGTCAATGGTTTTGCCAATGGCACCTCGCAGCACGAACAGGTTGCCCTTGTTAGAACCCAACGGTTGAATTGGAGCAAAATAAGTAGCCACCAACTTCCGCGCATCCGAATGCCCGATGCTGTTCACAAGTGTAGAAGCACCAAAACCCTTGTCGTAAATGTATTTGTAGCCGCCCAGGAAATTACAATACACTTCCTTGTCGAGAATGTAAAATTCTTTACCAAAACCCAGGGTACCGCTGTACCCCATCTGTTCGTAAGTGGAAGTCGAGCTCATCGCTTCCAAAATCAAAATAAGCGGAATGGTGCGGTGCGTCACGCGCGCAAAAAAGCCAAAACGCAACTGCGTAAAGCTTTGCCGTAGTTGAAAGTCGTCTTCAAACTGTTCCCACTCGTAGCCTTCCTTATGCGTCAGCTCAATGGTTTGGTAAAGGTTGTTCAGCGGTGTGCTTTCGAATCGGGTATCGTGTAACAGCCGTGAAGCACCAATATTCATGCCAACACTAACGTTTAATTTTCTGAACTGGGCATTCACTACTGTGCTGGTAAGCAAGAAAAGCCCAATAAAAGTAAGGGAAAACACTCTAAACATAGTAGTTTGTTTTGTCATTTATTTGTTGGAGATTACCAAGCTTTATTATCAAAAATTTTAATCTCTTCTTTGTGACGCAAAAATTAGCGCTGAGTCACATTTTAGGGCATCTTTTTTCGACATGAGCCTTTGAAGTTGGGGAGTTTGATTGGTTATTCCTGTAGTTGCTTGTTCAAATTCAAAATTCCTTTACATAGTTGCGACAACGAAGGTAATACTTTTTTGCGAGCATTGTTAGTTAAAAAAAGTTTTCTGTGAACATTTTCTGTACAAATTCTATGCCAATGCTGCCCAGCCGACATTGTCTGCTAAAAATAGGTGGCTTCGCTATTATTTAAGGTTTTTCACTGTGATGTGTCAATTGAGTCTTAATGTTATCCAGCAAATTTTGTTGAATGCTACGCCACGCTTTTTCAATATCTGTATTGCTTTGATACAGTGGATCATATGCGGAAATCGTCTTGAGCAATTCCTCCAAAAAAACTTTATACTGCGCCAATTCGAGCCCTTTGTGCTTTGGGATTTCTACAAGCTTTTTTACCGTAGAATTGTGAGAACTTGATTCGAGAAACATGCGCACCGAGCTGCGGAACATATTGCGCTGACGATCCCAATCGGCACTGAACAGACTGCGCGCTTCCGGCATTGCGGTAAAGAAATTGTCATAAAACGCGTCCACAAAATCTTTGGATTGCTTGTCGGCAGCCACCAGGCAACGGGTATAGCTCGCCAGCGTAATCTCGTGCAAGTTCGTTCGCGTGGGCTTGAGCGCGAGGAAAGCTTTCGACACTTGATATAAATCGCTAAATCGTTTCAATGGATCTTGTTGCAACATTTTTTGTACAATGTCCCAGAAAGGGCGCATTTCGGCAGTGTAAAGTGAAGGAGGCAAGTATTTTTTGAGCATTGGTTTTTTGAAAAAATTAGTACGCTCTACCAACAAATCCGGCAAATTATTGCTTTTAAATAGTGGCGCACCCGTCACCATTTCGTACGCCAATAAACCCAGCGAAAACTGATCAGCTTGGCTAATTTCTTTAAAATCATCTGCCCATAAATCCGTTGCCAGCAGCTCCGGACTCAAGTATCGGCACTCTTCGAGCATTTTTTCCAGCGAAATTTCCCGTTTTTTGTTTCGCAATAAACTAAACGGGGAGATCATCGGGTAGCCTTCTTCATCCAGAATGACCTTGGAAGGTCGAATCACCGGGTACAATACGTCCCAGCGCCGCGCGTATTCCAACAATTCGCACAGCTCACGCAAGATTTCCATCGTCATGTAATAAGAAAAATGCCCGCTGCGCTCCATCATCTTTTTGAGGTTCATGCCGTTCACAAATTCAGTGACCACGAAGTAAGGGTATTTTTCAAAATAGGTATCAAAAATGCGTGTAATACCGCGATGCTTGAGTTTTGCCAGACGTTTGACTTCTTCCAGAACCGATTTCTTGTCTATGTCGCTCTGTTTCAATACTTTAATGGCTACTTCCCGATTGGCAAACACTTCCCGTGCTTTAAAAATAATTACTGTTGAACCTTCGGAAATAACTTTTCCTAATTCATAACGACCTGATACGCAGGATTGTAAATAATCTGCCAAATTTTGTTTTTTATCTGCTTGAACTGGAATAGAATTATAAAATTGTAAATAACTTTCCAAGTCTTTACGCAAATCATTTAGCAATTCTAAAAAAGAAGCGGACACGCGATTTAAAGAACGCGACACATCTTCGTCAGAAGAAAGATTGTTGATTCGGGCTTTTTGAATGGCTTCTGCCTGCCCTTGCAGGTGAATGATCTGATTGCCGTAGCGGCTGGGAAGGTCTTCCATCAACAGGTTTTTGAGCATTTCCATAGCTTCCTGCGTTTTGTCCTGCGCCACCATGGATTCTAGTTTTCGGGATATTTGAGTGGGTTTGTCTGCCATATTTAGTTGAATATTGTAAAAATCATTGTTGTAAACCATCTAATTATCGAAGTATGATAGTGTGATAACTTTTTCAAAGGGTCCTGACCCCTTGAAATGTAACACAACTCCAATTATAAATGCTAATATACTCTATATTTTTTATTTATAATGCGAATGAACACTGCTTTTTGCAAGATCCTGTATAACATCTTCACTGTAGCAAAAAACATCTTCAAAGAACCTATGTAACATCTTTGCAGAAGCAAAAAGCATCTTTTTAAAAGACGCAAGCTGCTTTGTTCAAAAATTTTTGCAGTTTATCCCATTCCATACAATGCTGGTTTATGGTAATGGGTAAGCACGGATTGCAATGACGACCTGCCTAAAATTTAATATCTTTGAGGCAAAACAATCGCTATGGCTGCAAGTCCTTTTTTACTGCATCGTTGGCGCTGGGTATTTCTGGTAATTGGCATTTTGCTGATTGTCATCGTTTTATTTTTTCAACCCTGGGGTACTGGCGGTTTGCAATCAAATTTCAAGCCCATTCAAAGCTACGTTGAAGCGGTGCAGCGCATCCAAGCCAATCTGCTCAAAGACTCCGCCATTTTAAATCCTTTGTGTCAAACAGTATTGTTGACGCAGGGGCGCAAAGTGGAGCGCGTTATCGTCCTGGTGCATGGCTATACGAGTTGTCCGCATCAGTTTTTTACATTAGGACAGCAGTTTTATGCAACAGGCTATAATGTTTTGATTGCACCGATGCCGTATCATGGTAATAAAGATCGCCTCACCGAAGCACACGCGAACCTCACGGCGGAAGACCTCGCCCGCTATGCCGATGAAGTGGTGGATATTGCGCAAGGCTTGGGTGAAAATGTCACCATGATGGGCTTGTCAGTAGGAGGTGTGGTGACAGCTTGGGCTGCACAGCACCGTAATGATGTTGACCTGGCAGTTTTAATATCTCCGGCGTTTGGCTATGGTCCAATTCCACCGCCCACGACGGCAGCCGTGATGAACGCATTTCGCCTCATGCCCAATGGCTATGAATGGTGGAACCAGGAGAAACAAGTGCAGGGCGGCGTACCCCACGGCTATCCCCGATACGCAAAACGAGCATTGGCAGAGGCGCTGCGCCTGGGTTTTTCGGTGCAGCAAAGCGCCAAAAAGCAGAAGCCAAAAAGCAAATTACTGGTCATCACTAACGCCAACGATCATCAGATTAACAATGAGCGAACCGCAGTAATCGTGGCGCTTTGGCAGAAAAAGGGCGCGGAATTGGAGAAGTATGAATTTGTTGAGGATTTAAAATTAGGACATGATTTGATTGAGCCTTTGAATCATGATGAAAATATTAAAATAGCTTATCCTAAAATTATAGAGCTTGTAAAAAACCATACTAGATAATGACTGATCTGCAAGTAATCGCCTTTGATGCTGATGATACCCTGTGGGTAAACGAACCTTTCTTTCAAGAAACGGAACAGCGCTTTTGTGATCTATTGGAGGACTTTTTGCCACGACATACGATTTCCCGAGAGCTCCTGAACACGGAAATTGAAAACCTGAAGCACTACGGCTATGGCATTAAGAGTTTTATTTTATCGATGATCGAAACAGCAATCAAAGTGTCGGGCAAGACGATTGGTGTGGAGGTGATTGAAAAAATTATTGAAATTGGCAAAGAAATGCTGGACCATCCCATTGAACTGATTGACGGCGTGGAGGAAGTGCTGCAAGCCTTGCAGGGCAAATACCGCCTGGTGATGGCAACAAAAGGCGACCTGCTCGATCAGGAAAAAAAACTGATTAAATCGGGGTTGGCAACTTATTTTCACCATACGGAAATCGTTTCAGAAAAAAAGGAACCCGAATATCGAAAATTGATCAAACACCTGGATATTCAGCCCTTTCAATTTCTGATGATCGGCAATTCTTTAAAATCGGACATCCTGCCAGTGCTCGGTCTGGGCGGCTATGGTTTTCATGTGCCCTTTCATACCACCTGGGAGTATGAAAAAGTAGAAATAGAAATTGACAATCCAAATTTTCGGCAATTGACAAGCATTCGGGAGGTGTTGGAATATTTGCCGCAGGTGTAAACGATAAGCATCATTCAACAGCAGATTACAAAAATTATTTCATAATATTAAGATAGTTATAAAAAAAATAAATGATTCAGCTCGGACAATATAATGTTTTGAAAGCCACCCGCGAAACGAAGTCAGGCTTGTATCTGGCGGATGAAGCAGGGCAAGAAGTTTTGTTGCCAGGTAAATATATTCCTGGAAATATTAAAACAGGCGATGAATTAAGGGTTTTTATTTACAAAGATAGTGAAGATCGTTTGATTGCCACGACGCAAACACCGAAAATTACTTTACATCAATTTGCTTATTTACAAGCTAAAATGGTGAATGCTTATGCGGCTTTTATGGACTGGGGGCTGGAAAAGGACTTGTTTGTGCCATATAAAGAGCAACCACAGCAATTAATAGCCGGTAAATATTACATGGTGTATTTATACCTTGATGAGCAAACGGATCGACTTGTCGCGTCGGCAAATGTAGATCGTTTTTTGAACAACGAAGAACTGACCATCAAACCCGATGATGAAGTGGATATCATAGTTTGGAGACCAACAGACCTTGGATATAATGTTATCATCAACCATGTACATAAAGGGTTGATTTATAAAAATGAATTGTTCGCGCCAGTTGAAATTGGTGAAACGCGTAAAGGCTATATCAAGAAAATACGGGAAGGCAATAGAATTGATGTACAATTGCAAAAATCGGGGTATGAAAATATTGAACCCAATGCTGCAAAAATTTTATCAAAATTAAAGGCAAACGAAGGCTTTTTACCTTTGCATGATAATAGTGATCCTACCATTATTACACAAGAATTAGAAATGAGCAAAAAAACATTTAAAAAAGCCGTTGGTTTATTATACAAACAACAGCTGATACACCTGGCGGAAAATGGCATTTATTTAAATGAAGATGAATAAAGTTATTTACAACTTTCGTTTTCCTGCATGGATGTCGATGGTACCATTTGACAAGATTTATTACAACATTTACAAATACTTCCTACATTTACAAGCATAAAAAAATCGGGCAGTTCTTATTACAGACCGCCCGATGTTATTTACTTTTTAGCTGTTTTTATGATTATTGCTTTTTTAAATTATTCCATGCGATACGTTATTTCTGATAAATCAACAGGTATGCCTGCTTCAAGGCTGTAAAAAGATAATTCCCTTGCAAATGTAATAGCAGCAGCACGGGTATCAAAATGCCCAATAAAAGCGCGGTATGCTATTGCTTGTCCATTTTCATTTACAATCGTAAGAATTTCGACCGGAAATTTATAATTAAACGCCTCCTGCAAAATTGCTTTATAATCTTCTGCATACAGTTCCGATTCAAAATAACCTGCTTGTACCGTAAAACCTATGTGCCAATCAAACGATTGATTTACAAGACTTTTGGTATTGTCAGTATTTCGTATTTCGATGTAATCGCTGCGTAGTGGATTATTGTCTGGAACTTGTTTAGGCTCATGGTCCAAATTTATTCCAATTTCTGCTTCATCTAATTTGCCAGTATTTTTATCATTATTATTTTGTGATACAATGAACGTCATTACAATCATAATGATCATGAAAGCTACAAAGAACACGCCCCATGGCATGGTCAATTCACGTCGGTTGTAGGGCTCGCGGTACGGATCATACGAGTACCCCTGCCGAGGCGGCGGCATCCACTGGGGTGGTTGGTAAGGGGTTGGATAGGGTGGATAGTAAATAGAAGGACGGTTTCTATGATAAGGTTGATACGCATCATAATAATCATAGTCCTCGTCATCATAACGATTTCTTCTGCGTGAAGAGTCATTATAAAAAGCAATAAAGGCAAACAAAATTGCCCCAAAAGTAATAACCACCAGCAACCCAGGAACAGATAATATTGAACTTAGCAATATCATAGCTTTGTATTGAGTGGTTAAATAAATAAAATTACACAGAATCGATCATGTGCAGGTAAGAAGATGGGCATTTCTTCGGGCAACGAGTAGCGTAGGGTAGTCTGTCTTTTAACGCACGGTGTACGCAAATAACACAAATACTGCCAGTAAGGTAGAGAACAGATCGTCAAAGAGTGTCCAACTGTAAGGCAAAAGCTAAGTCAAACCAACGGTAATAATGTTTTGATGTTATGGTTTTCTTTATATGGCAACACAGTTTTATGTTAAAAAGTTCTCTTTGCAAGGAATATTGTATCGTATGTGACAAATTTTTTTATAAAATGCGGAATGTACTAAATGGTTTTGTGAAAAAGCCGCGCAAATACGAACGTTTCGAGCAAAAAAAAATTGTTACCAAAAAATTGGTATAATGTTTCGCACTAATTAAAAAATTCCTATATTTAATTTTTAGTAAACTAAAAACACTTTCCCAATGATGCAACTAAACGATGCTGTTACTGCGATAAAATTTATATCGCTGAGTATTTTTTTATTTACAATGACGTATGCAAACGCGCAATGCCCTAGCCTGGTGTGGGCAGATGAATTTGATGGAACGACGCTTGATTTGACTAAATGGACGCCTCAAATTGGAGACGGTTGTGACATAAATCTCTGTGGCTGGGGCAACAATGAACTGGAATATTATCGTGCTGAAAACGCAGTAGTTTCCAATGGAACGCTTAAAATCATTGCCAAAAGCGAGCGTTTTGGCAATAGAAATTACACCTCTGCTCGCCTGCGCAGCATTAACAAAGGCGATTGGACGTATGGGCGATTTGAAGCGCGCATGAAGCTACCAACGGCACAGGGTATGTGGCCCGCTTTTTGGATGTTGCCAACGGATGAAGCCTATGGCGGCTGGCCCCGCAGTGGCGAAATAGACATCATGGAATTGGTTGGGAAAGAACCTGACCGGTCGCATGGCACCATTCATTATGGAAATCCCTGGCCCAATAATTTGTCACAAAGCGCTGCTTATCAATTGAATAGCGGTGCTTTTAATGATGATTTTCACACTTTTGCAATAGAGTGGGAAGCCGGTGTCATTCGTTGGTATGTGGATGATTATTTGTTTCTTACCAAAGTAACTTCCGATCTTGCGCCATTTACTTGGCCCTTCGACAAGCGTTTTCATTTTTTATTAAATCTGGCAGTGGGAGGCAATTGGCCTGGCAATCCCAATGGCGGCACGACTTTTCCGCAAACGATGGAAATAGATTACGTCAGGGTTTATAATGGAAAATTTCCGCATATAACAGGGAAACGCAAAGTTGCCAATCAAGCGCAAAATGAAACTTACACCCTGAACAATGTGCCAGCAGGCTCAAGCATTACCTGGAGCGTACCAGGCGGCGCCACCATTGCAGCAGGGCAAGGCACGAGTAGTGTCAGCGTCAATTGGGGGAATACTTCGGGCAATTTGGTTGCCAATATTTCCAATGGTTGTTACAATCGCCAAATCACTTTGAATGTGGGGGTGGAAGCGGCGTTGGCAAAGGAGTTGAGTTTTGAAAATTTTGACCAAAATCCGCTTATTACATTTGTTTCAAGTTCTGGCACTTTGATACAGGACATAGCCAACCCCGCCGCCAATGTGGTGAATGGCTCGGCGCTTTGCGGGCGTTATGTGCGCAATGGCAGCCAGCAGTACGACGTGTTGCAATATACGACGGCGGCTATTCCAAATGCAGCGGCTTATTTTAGTGGGCAAAAGAAATTTTACATGGATGTTTATACCAATGCTCCGCCCAACACGTTGATTTTGTTGCAATTAGAAAACAGCAATACCGCAGCGCCAGCGAATTATCCTACCGGTCGGCACAGTCGGTATCAGGCATTTACATCGGTACAAAACGAATGGCATCGATTGGTGTTTGCGCCGCTCGACCAGCCCGACGCCAATACGCCCGCCAGCAGCGTGAACAGAATCGTATTTTTATTTGCATCGAATACTTTTAACAATTCTACTTTTTACTGGGATAATTTTGACAGCTATGCGCCTAGCACTACGCCTGTGCGCAACATTGCTGCGTTGAATGTTTTAAACGTGTTTCCAAATCCGGTGTCGGATAGATTAACGATGACCAACCAATCGTCCGAAACATTTACTTCCTTTATAATTTATGATTTAAAAGGTAATAAAATCGCTCAATATTATAAAACATTGAACGCCAATGATACTGCGGAGCTTCCGCTGAGCGACGTGTCAGCAGGAGTGTATGTGTTGCGGAGCATTGCTGCTACCGGTGAAAGTTATGTGCAACGATTTGTAAAAATGTAATGGTTTTTTTTGCAAAATAGGCTATTGTAAAAAGGTTTCTACTAAAAACTTTAGTAGAAACCGTGATCTTATGTAATGATTATTGCTTGGCATCCACTGTCGTTGGCAATAGTGCATCATATATGGCTTGCTGCACCCTAGGGCGGATGCTTTTGTCGAGCAATTTTCGATTGTCTCTTGTTGGATGAACCCGATTGCAAAAGAAAATGTAAATCAAATTATACTTCGGGTCTGTCCAGGTGAAGGTGCCCGTGTAGCCGGAATGCCCGTAGCTCTCTGGGCTAGCCGACTGCGCGTAGCCACTGCTTTTAGGGTTGTATTGCAAAAAAGGTTTATCAAAACCTAAACCCCGATGATTGCCTTCGTTGCAATAGGCACAGCGCTTGAACTCGTCGAGCACTTCCTTTTTCAGGAAAGTTTCGCCGCCGTAAGTGCCGCCGTTGAGGTACATTTGCATCAATTTTGCCAAATCACCTGCCGAACCAAATAAACCCGCGTGACCCGACAAACCATTGAGCATGCCTGCGCCTTCGTCGTGCACGTAGCCTTTTAAAATTGTTTTGCGGAAAAAAGTATCGTTTTCGGTTGGTACGATGCTCGACATCGGAAAATGTTTCCAAGCATTGAAAGTCAAGGTGTTAGCGCCTAGCGGGCGATAAAATGTTTCTTTCAAATAGCTTTCAAAATCCTTGCCCAGCAGAGGTGGCAACATTTTTGGATACAAATAGAACGAGAGGTCAGAATAAACATAGCCCGGTTTTTCATTCAAAGGCGAGCGCTTGATGGCTTTATAAATTTCTTTTTCATAACGGCGATGCAGCCACATTTCCGCCGTCACTTTCACCGGATAGCGCGCAGAAGAGTCGAGTGCAAATGTTCGGTTTTTGAACTGCCCGGTATTATTCATCAGTCCGTTCCATTTTTTTTGCCAAGGGTAACGGGCATTGCCTTTCAAAGTGCCGCGCCAAAAGGGAATCCACGCCATGAGTCGCGCTTGGTGTGCCAAAATGGGGCGCAGGGTCAAGTTTTCTTTATTGGAATTTTTTAAATAAGGATAAATCGTGCCCAAAGGTGCGTCAATATTCAATTTTCCTTCGCCGTACAAGCGCATCACTGCCGGCAAACTCGCTGAAACTTTCGTGATGGACGCAAAATCGTAAATGTCCTCGGTCGTTACAGGTTGCTGTTTTTCATAGGTATGGTAGCCAAAAGGTTTGTGGTACACCACTTTATTGTCTTTGATCACCATCACTTGCGCGCCCGGATACGCTTCTATGTCAAGCCCTTCCTGCACAATGTTTTCAATGCCCCGCTCCAATTTTGTAGCATCAAAACCCACTAAAGCGGCAGGCGCATAGCCCAAGCGGGTGCCGCCTGGCATGTCCAGACCACTGCCTGCGGGAAATTCATCGCTCAAATGCTGCTGTAATCTGCCAGTAGTGCCGACGCCGCCAAAGACGACCTGCGCTGCCAGGGATTCTGTAAATGCAGTTTGTAAAGGTGCGATTAGCAATGCTTTGGCTTTCGCCAAATTGGGGAAGCGTTGAAAAAGGCGAGTTGTATCAAAAATAATGGCAATACATAAACTACTTTCTAATAAGTTGTTGATCGTTTTATCATTTTGGCTTTCCCGCTGAATGCCAAGAATAAAGGTAGGCTTGGTCACATGGCTTGCATCGGTATTGTAAGAATGATAATTTTCTACAAATGTATATTTTCTAAGGGTTTGCTCAAAAATACTGTTGGTTTCCAAGCCAGCGCCCGCATACACCAGCCGCAGCGTGTTGAGCTTTTGCAAAGGCAGCAACTGTTGCTCATTTTTTAACAACACCAAAGAGGCTTCTGTCTGGCGATAAGTGCGGACTAAGCTATCTTCTATTTGTGCTAAAAGCAGGAACGGCGCTGATAAAAACGCGATTGTTACCATCAAAAAGGTCTTGCTCATAATCGAATCGTTTAAATTAAGTTGTCGAAAATAAGCAAAACCCTGAGAATTGACAATTTTTAGAAATCAATTGACTATTTATGCCGAATGCAATATAAAATCTCAAAGTATTTTAATAAAATTTAGAGTGTAATTAATTAAAAATCAGAGTTTAAAAAAAATATCTCCGTTTTCTAAGTTGCTATGAATTACGAATTACCTGCGTTCAGTCACTACGGCTGCGTCGTTTTTAGCAAAATACGTTGCAATGCTTACCACAATTGACATCACAGCGCCTACCAAAGATGCCCAATATACCACTGCGGAAGTATCTTGTTGTTCAATGGCAATTGCAATGTAGCCCCAAGCGATTACAATCAGATAAGAAAAATTTGTAACTCGTAAATAAGTGATACATGCAATAAGTAAAGCGACACCGAGAATAATCAACGCCCAAATGTCAGGAGCAATGGCACCGCCATTCCAACCGAAATACGTCAGCAAACTGGCGATGCTTACTGGTGTAGCTACCGTCACCCAGCCAAAATAAATGGCAAAAGGCATGCGGGCGAGCCAGGTTTCGCCGCTAGAGACCGATACTTGCCGGAATTGCAAAGCGCGGTTGATTTGTACCAAAGAAAATAGCACAATTAGCAGCAAAACATTCGCTAATATATTATCCCAAATTTGCCTATATGCCGCCGGATACCAAAGCATGTTGGAAATCGCATTCACAATAACCCAGCCATATGCTAGGCGAAAGCGCGGATTTTCCCGTTGAGCAGGCAACGCCTGGTAAATGCCAAAGCCGATTAACGCAAGATAAATCAAGCCCCAAATGCTGAAAGCATAAGGCGCGGGATTGAGCAAGGTGAAGTTTTCATTAGAACTTTCGTCAATGGGTTTGCCGCCGAAATCGTAAACCTGCGCAATAATGGTCATGGCGATCATACCAACTATAAAAAGCAGCGTAATAACTTGGCGAGTTTTGTCATTCATAATCATGGTTTTTTGGTTATTCTTATCCAACAATTAAATTTCAGAGATGTTTAATTAAAATTTCTTGAGCGTTCATTTTCAACCCTTTATCCAATATCTGATTGTAATTAAATGTTAACATTGAGGTTACAACTTTGCGAAAAGCATACTTTTACTTATTTTTGAATCCCTCATACAAACATCAGTACCTCAGAACGAGGGTAAATGGAAGCATAATCAAAATATCTGTGTCTGCAAATCTGCTAAATTGTCTAACTAGATTGTTATGTTGATGCTGAGAGTAATTAAGACGATCCTGCTTTGTAGCTTATTTTTTCCATCGGCTTGGGGGCAATTGATGCCCGAAGTGCCAGCGCCGGATACCGCGCAGCCGCTTTTGGTGGTGGAAGGTTTAAAAGCATTGGTAGAAGGCTCAGCTACCTTTCGCCGCTGTTTTAGTGGGTTTGAGCTGTTTCACCCCATCGATGGCGAGGTGGTTTATGAAAAAGACGCGGACAAATGTTATATTCCAGCGTCTAATACCAAAATACTTACTTTCTGGACGGCGTGGAATATTTTGGGAGACTCTATTCCGGCTTTGCGGTACGTGATCAAAGGGGATTCGCTTATTTTTTGGGGCACCGGTAATCCTACTTTTTTAAATCCTGATCTTCCAATAGATACGACCGTGTTGGCTTTTTTGAAAAGTCGCCCGGAGCGGCTTTATTTTTCACCTCACAATTTTGAAGACAACAGCTATGCACCAGGCTGGTCGTGGCGCAATTATAATTATGATTTCCAACCAGAGCGCTCGCCTTTTCCCATTTATGGCAATGTGGTTACTTTTCAAAGAACCCGCAGCAAATATGGCTTTGAGGTATATCCAGCTTATTTTGAAAGTAAAACAAAATACAACGCCCGCTTGCGATCCTCCTACGCATACATCCAACGCAGGCAAGATTCCAATCTTTTTGAATACAATGCTCGCGCAAAGTCGGGCGGACCTTTTTTTCGCAAAATTCCTTTCCGCACCTCTGCGCAGTTGATTGTGGATTTGCTGAGTGATACTCTGCGCCGACCTGTGCAATTGGTGAATGGCGCTGCGATAGCCGCTGCCCAGAAAACATACACGATTTCCATTCCTTTAACCGATGCGGTATATCGAAAACTGATGCAGGAAAGCGACAATTTTATTGCAGAACACTTATTAATGGCTTGCTCGGAGAAACTTTTTGGTAAAATCAATGCAAAACGCGCCATTGGCTATGCCAACGAAAATATTTTTAATGGTTTGGTGAATGACTGTACCTGGGAAGACGGGTCGGGTTTATCGCGTTACAATCTTTTTACTCCGCATTCTGTCACGCAGGTTTTATTTAAATTGTATCAAAATATTCCATCCGAACGGTTGTTGAGCATTTTTGCTACCGGGGGTGTGAATGGTACAATCAAATCCTGGTATGGTGGCAAAGAAAAACCTTATGTGTATGCAAAAACTGGCTCACTGAATGGTGTGCATTGCCTGAGCGGGTATGTTTTGACTAAAACCAATCGCATGCTGATTTTTAGCTTCATGCACAATGATTTCAACTTTGGTTCGGATGCACTTAAAGTAGAGATGGAAAAAGTGCTGCGCTATGTAGCAGAAAATTATTA
>CAZFBN010000073.1:0-4608 GCA_964517145.1 uncultured Saprospiraceae bacterium | reverse complement strand
ATGCACTTAAAGTAGAGATGGAAAAAGTGCTGCGCTATGTAGCAGAAAATTATTAGAAGGCTGATTTATCTAAGCCCCACATTTCCAGCATTCCCTGCCTCCAGGTCACCTCAATAGCCCAAAGGCAAAATCTTTTAGCAATTGTTTTACTTCACTCATATCGCCACCCGGCGTACTTATATTCGTGAGTGAAGGCAAGTGTTCAGCAAAATAAACATGATCGTTCGACATTTCCAGTAAAGTGCTAGCCAGCGAGCGAGGATACGGGTAATTGGGATTGATCTCTGTTAAAATATCAGCAATTGTTTTACATAAAGCTTTGTAAGTCAAGAAGAAACCTTGTTTGTTCTCTGTATCTACCAGCTTAGTGCGATACGATTTAGTTGCTTCGGAAATGACGATGCGGTGCAACACCGACTCATCCACAAAATCAATGGAAGGATTGGGGCGGGCAGCATCCAAAATGGTATCCAATGCAAGTTCCAATTTCCGTTTTGGGTCGGCGATATTGGCAGTGTTAAATTCAATGCTAAACTTCACCCATTCCCAGTACCAGGAAAGCAAGTACAAAATCAAACGATGTTTATTTTCAAAATATCGATAGATCGAAGCTTCGGTGGAATTGATGCGGTCTGCCAGCTTTTTGAAGGTAAAATCTTCAAATCCAATTTCATCAATTAATAAAATGCTGTGTTCAATGATTTTGCGCCCCAGCTTAGTGTCTTGTGGATCACGCAAATACAGTTTCTCATTTAATTTTATTTGAATGGTGACTGCCATAGCTTATTTTTTGGGATAGCGGTATCAAATATTGATATAGCATTACTATCGGAAATGATGGTACAAACGTATCAATTATTTTTGAATTTTTTGTCTCCTTTTTCTTAAAAATAGAAAAAGAGAGGCTATTTTCCTAGCCTCTCCGAAAAAGCCTCAGTCACCATGCGAATCAATTAGCATTCGCTAATTGATAAATTATCCTTACGGGGAAGTTTTTACAAAATAAAAATGATAGTATTACTTTTATTTTTGAAATTTAAACAACGCGGTTGAAGAAAGGTTTTGAATAGGGACTAAAATTTAGCATTTTAAGCTATTTTTTTCCCCATGTAAACCAATTCCATGCCAGCTGTTAGCTTGATTGCGTCTAAATTTTGTGAGGTGGGCTGCTTTTACAGCGGCTGCAATTTTATTTGAAATGCTTACTTTTGCAGCCGAATTGAAATATTACACTATTGACAGTGGACTATGGATTTTAAAAATAGTCTCAACATTGACAAGATATGAATTTTGTAGAAGAACTCAATCGCAGAAGAACTTTTGGCATCATCAGCCACCCCGACGCCGGAAAAACGACTTTGACCGAAAAGCTGCTGCTCTTTGGCGGGGCGATTCAGGTAGCCGGTGCGGTGAAGTCCAATAAAATCAAGAAAAGCGCCACGTCCGACTTTATGGAAATCGAGCGCCAGCGGGGTATCTCAGTCGCCACTTCGGTGATGGCTTTTGAATATAGAGATTTGAAAATCAATATTTTAGATACGCCTGGTCACCAGGATTTTGCGGAAGATACGTATCGAACTTTGACGGCGGTGGACAGTGTAATTGTGGTGATTGACGTTGCCAAAGGCGTTGAGACGCAAACGGAAAAACTCGTCAGTGTTTGCCGTATGCGCAATACACCCATTATCGTTTTTATTAATAAACTCGACCGCGAAGGCAAAGATGCATTTGACCTGCTGGATGAGGTAGAAACGAAGCTCGGCTTAAAAGTTCGTCCCTTGAGCTGGCCCGTCGGCATGGGGCAACGCTTTCAGGGTGTGTATAGTATGTATGAGAAAAAACTTGTTTTGTTCCGTCCGCATGGCAAACAGGAAGAAGAAGATAAAATTGAAATCACGGATTTGAGTGATCCGATTCTGGAAAAATACGTTGGGGAACGCGCGGCAAATGAATTGCGTGAAGAAGTGAATATTATCGAAGAAGTTTATCCTGAATTCAATCGCCAGGATTATCTTGATGGCAAATTGCAACCGGTCTTTTTTGGTAGTGCAGTGAATAACTTTGGCGTGCGCGAGTTGCTCGATTGCTTTGTCGATATTGCGCCGACGCCGCTGCCGCGCATCACCGAAGAGCGCGTGGTGAAGCCCGACGAGGATAAATTTTCGGGTTTTGTCTTCAAAATTCACGCCAATATGGATCCGAATCACCGCGACCGTATTGCGTTCATGCGCATTTGTTCCGGTGTTTTCCAGCGCAATACGAATTATTTGCATGTGCGCCAGGGCAAAACCATGCGCTTTTCCAACCCGACTTCCTTCATGGCGGAGAAGAAAACTGTGATTGACGAAGCGTTTCCGGGCGATGTGGTGGGTTTGTATGATTCCGGCAATTTTAAAATCGGCGATAGCGTCACCGAAGGCGAAGCACTTCATTTTAAAGGCATTCCGAGTTTTTCACCGGAGCAATTTCGTTATGTCAATAATGCTAATCCATTGAAAGCCAAGCAATTCAATAAAGGTTTGGAACAACTCATGGACGAAGGGGTGGCACAATTATTTACCCGCGAAAGCAATGGTCGCAAAATTATTGGCACCGTAGGCGCATTACAATTTGATGTCATACAATATCGCCTTGAGCACGAATATGGCGCGGCTTGTACTTATGAACCAGTCAATCTCTACAAAGCTTGTTGGGTGAGTTGCGACGATCCGCAGGCACTAAAGGAATTCCTGGAACGCCGCAAACGCGACCTCGCCAAAGACAAGCATGACAACTGGGTTTTCCTCGCCGAAAGCGCGTGGACGTTGCAAATGGCGCAGGAAAACCACCCCAAAGTGCAGTTTCATTTTACCAGCGAGTTCTAACGTAGCGCAGCGTTTACGCTGCCTTTCGTCCCACAACCTTCAGGTTGTGCAAAATATAAAAGATTTAAATTGATTATATAATAACAACTTAAAAGTTGTAATACGGAGTCAGCCTACGCCATAGGCGTCCTATTTGGAAACGCTGCACTACGAATAAAACCCTCCACTATCATGCAACGCTTTTATATTTTAATTATTCTGAATATTATATTTGTAAAAATTACAGCGCAAAACAATGCATTTCAGATTGGTTTTGAACGCGATAGCAATTCAACTGCCACCTATTTTGAAGCCATCGAATTCTACGAAAAACTCGCCAAAGCTTATCCCAAGCAATTAAAACTGACCACACAAGGCATGACCGATGCCGGTTTTCCGCTACACGTAGCAATTTTATCCAAAGACGGCGACTTTGATCCTGCCTCCATTCGCAAAAAAAACAAACGCATTTTATTTGTCAATAATGCGATTCACCCCGGCGAACCGACAGGGGTGGATGCTACAATGATGTTATATCGGGATTATTTACAAAATAAAAATCCATTGTCAGAACTAAATAATGTGGTAATAATTGCCATTCCATTTTATAATATCGGTGGGGGATTGAATCGCAGCAGCTACAGCCGTGCCAATCAAAATGGTCCTAAAGAACACGGTTTTCGCGGTAATTCGAAGAATTTGGATTTAAATCGCGATTTTATAAAAGCCGATTCCAAAAACGCCCAAACCTTTAATCAAATATATAATAACTGGCAGCCTGATGTTTTTATTGATAATCATATTTCTAATGGCGCTGATTACCAGTACACTATGACCTTAATTGCTGGTCAAAAAGATAAGCTTGATCCAAATTTGGGGGCGTTTATGGAGTCAACATTATTACCGGCATTATACGATGGGATGAAAAAAAGCGGCTGGGAAATGACCCCTTACGTCAATGCTTTTGGCGACCCAACCCGCGGTATTGCTGGCTTTCTGGATTTGCCACGCTTTGGCTCAGGCTATGCTGCTTTACACAATGCGTTGCCTTTTATCGCCGAAACGCACATGCTCAAACCATATAAAGATCAGGTGCAAAGTACTTACACTTTGATGCGATTATTGATTCAATTTATGAATAACAATGTGCAAGCGATTGCATCTGTGCGTAATAAAGCCATTGAAAATAGTAAAACTAAAAAAGAATTTGCTTTAAACTGGCAATTAGATCGTAATCAAAAAGATTCTTTATTATTTAAAGGCTATGAAGCCAAGCAAAAGCCCAGTGAAATATCAGGTCTGGACAGATTATATTATGATCGGAATGCGCCGTATGAAAAATACGTACCATATTATAACAAGTATAACGCGACGCTTTCCGTCGAAAAACCAATAGCTTACATCATTCCACAAGCTTACACGGATGTAATAGATCGTTTAAAATGGAATAGGGTACAACTACAACGTTTACAGCAAGATGTAAATACAGAAGTTGAATTATATTATATCAAAGATTACAAAACCGGCACGCGTCCGTATGAAGGGCATTATTTACACAACAGTGTAATAGTGGATAAAAAAGTAATGAATTGGACGTATCATAAAGGCGATTATGTCATTTATGTCAATCAACCGGCGAATCGTTACATTGTAGAAACGCTTGAACCACAAGGTATTGACTCGTATTTCGCCTGGAATTTTTTCGACGCGATTTTAGAAGCTGTTAAAAATTAAGTTTTTCCACATCTAATAGCAAGTAAACGCA
>CAZFBN010000072.1:0-27010 GCA_964517145.1 uncultured Saprospiraceae bacterium | reverse complement strand
TAATTATCTATACCTTGCGGTAAAATTTTAATTACTTTCGCTGGAATGCCCGCCACCACCGTGTAAGGCGCTACATCTTTGGTGACAATCGCCCCCGCTGCTACCACTGCGCCCTTGCCAATACGCACACCTTTGAGCACCATGCTACGCGTAGCCAGCCATACATTATCTTCAATTATAATGGGTTTTGAATCGCCATCCGTATCATGATTTTCTAAACTATGAAAGTCGCTATCCATGATTTGTACTTGCGGCGCCAGAAGACAATTTTTACCAATTCTTACTTCGGTAGTAGCAGCAATGACTGGTCCATTTAGCAACGTATTCGTGCCAACGCTCAATACGGCTCCTTTTTTAACTGCCAAACGACAGCGATTAATACGCGACCAGATTTTCACCGCATCATCAATTTGCAGAAATCCCTGATTATCAATATCTGGTTTCCATTTTGTAAAAACATATTTACCTAGTTTATCCACTTTGCGTAAATAATAGCGGCTTAATAGAAATCGCCAACCTAAATCTGTCAATCTCCAAAATAAAAGCCATTTTACATTTAAAGAATGCTCTGCCAAATTATTTTCTTTAGCAATCCGTTTGACCTCTATATCAACGAAGTGTTTCATTAGCAGCGATTTTTAAATGATTTAAATGCCAAATCAGTCCCTGCCAAATGACGGAAGCGTGCTCAAAATCTCGTTTTAAAAGATGTCTTATTAAATTCACCGGGAAAGCAAATAATAAAAAGTAACTTAAAAAGAGCCAAAATTTTACACCCTGTAAATTACGCCGCATAAATAATAAGCGATTGCGAAACATGTAATAAGTCTTCTTAGGGTTTAATTTTCCGATAGAAATGGATTGCCGATGATGAATATAGGAGGCGCCACAATAATAACATTGCCAGTTATGATCTTTCGCGCGCTCACAAAAATCCAGCTCTTCATAATACATAAAATATAACTCTGATAATAA
This sequence comes from uncultured Saprospiraceae bacterium, assembly GCA_964517145.1. Taxonomy (GTDB): domain Bacteria; phylum Bacteroidota; class Bacteroidia; order Chitinophagales; family Saprospiraceae; genus JADJNW01. Next base: position 26,035 of record CAZFBN010000072.1, on the reverse strand, counting down.
ACCTACTTGCTCAAAAACGGTACGTCGCACCAGCATACATGCGCCATTGGTAAGGCTAGTCTCTCCATTATAATCAAATTGACCTTGATCTTGTACACCATTTCCATTTACTACACCCCGACCTGTTACAGCATGAATATAAGGAATCCCAGCATACTGTATCGTATCTGGTGCATTGTAGTATAATATCTTAGGACTTATGATGCCGATTTCATCATTTTTTTGCATTAATTCCACCATAGGTTCAAGAAAATTCGGCGGCACTACGGTATCATTATTAAGTAGTAAAATATAATCACCCGTCGCATGATGAATTCCCAGATTCGTACCTCCGGCAAAACCAAGGTTTTCTTTACTAAGTATTAGTTTTACTGACGCATATTTTTGTAAAAAAAGTTCTTTATGATCTTCCACCATGCCATTGTCCACCAAAATCACTTCCATGTTTGGGTAAGTTGCTTGGCGCAAGGATTCGAGCATATCAGCTGTCACCGCCGCTTGTCGGAAATTAACGCTGACAATAGATACCTTTGGAAAATTGATATACATTTTGATAAAATTTTCAATCAAATTTAATTGTATAAAATAAATGATTATCAAGTTTTTGACACCCGTATTAAACTAATTCTCATTCGTACCTTATGAAGTATAATTTTAAAAGCATTGACTTTTTTATAAAACTGAAATAATTGTTTAAAAATATTTACTTGCTGGATGGGAAGGGTTTTGGATAATAAAAATTGCCCTACACTTACATTAATTATTACAGATAATAATACTGCCCAAGCTGCTCCTTTTACACCCCACAAAGGAATCATTACAATACTAAGTAATAAATTAGTAAAGATACTGCCGATTAATACTTTAAAATTAAGCTGTGGTTTACCAATAGCATCCATCGTGATTCCAAAAATACGCCCCCATATTTTCGGAAAAACGCTGAGTAACAATAATTGCAATAATGGTGTTGCAGATAAATAAGACGCTCCTGCCAGCCAGTAAATGATATTTTTCGCAAAAATTAAAACTAAAATAGTAAATGGAATCATGACAGCTAATAATATAGCCAGGGTTCGTTCATACAATTTGGCAACGGATTCATTGCCTTCTTTATAGAAAATCTCAGCTACTTTAGGATATAATATTTGTGATAACCCTGTGAGTGGCAATTCTATATAATTTAAAATCCTTGACGCTACGTTGTAAGTTGCAACAGCCATTGGACTCAACAAGGTGCCTAATAGCAATACGTCCAACTTATTATATAACATGGAGAAGCAATTCGTCCCCATTACATATTTACCAAAATGAAATAACTTTTTAACCCAAACTATATCATATTTACCAAACTTTAAATAGTGCGGTTTGTACAGTAACAGTAAGATGAGCGATAAGGATGCTGCTATGTTTTGCCAAAATGCTGTTTCCCAAAGTGTTAAACCTTCCTTTTGCCATACCAATGCCCCAAAATAAGCAGCACCAAATATTAATTTCGACCAGAAAATACCTCTAAAATCTTCTTGCAAAATATGTACATTATCTATAAACCGTGCCGAGCCATAAATCAAAGTAAATGGAATATATAATAAAACCAAAGTTATTAGCTCCGGCGCTGTCCAAAGTTTTCCTAAAAAAGGCGCAGTTATTAATAAAATAAAAGCAAAAATTAAGCCCGATATGATGTTCAAAATAAATCCAACAGTAAATAATTCGCGTATTTTATTTGACTCTTGTTTAGCCAAACTCAATAAACCGTTCTGTGTCAAGCCGATACGCGCCATATCGGCAAAAGCAGTCAAGGCTGTATATAGTATCCAGATACCTAAATCACGTTCAGGCAAAATCCGCACCAGTAACAGGAAGTTTAGAAAAGCAAAACCCATTTGAGCGCCGTGTCCAAGCATTGCATAACTGCCCGCTTTTAACCAATATTTATTTAGTTTCATTTCAAAATTAGTTAAAAGCATTTACTAATTGCTTACTGCTTCGCTTCACTATTATCGTTTCATATAATACTTCCACTTCCCCTGCGATTTTTCCCCAACCAAAATTTGACATCACCCATGCTCGCCCCCAGGCACCTAGTCGAGCTGCTTCTTCCTGATTTTCAAAGAGTTGATTGATAGCATTTGCCATTGCGGTGGAATCCCCGGCAGGGAATAGATAGCCATTTTTCCCTGGCACAATCATCTCATTAATGCCTGGTACATCCGAACCCAGCGTAGGTTTGCTCGCTAGATTAGCTTCCATTAATACAATGCCTTGCGATTCATGATAAGAAGGTAAAATCAGAGCATAACTTTGCTCCAACTGTCGAAATACTTCTTCAATTGGCTGTCTTCCAGCGAGTTCTATCCGATCTTGCAAACCTAATTTTATGATATACTTTTGTAAAAATTCCATTTCAACACCATCGCCTAACATTTTTAAATGAATATCAGATCGCACTTTTAACATACTTTCCACCAAAGGATAAATACCTTTAATTTCATTTAGTCGCCCGACAAATAGTAATTGTTTACCGGCAGGTTTATTTTGTTGAATCGAGATATTAATATCTACGCCGTTGTAAATCAAGCGTATCTTCTCTTCAGGAGCCTGAATAGCCCATAATTCTTTCATTACTTCTTCACTAATGGCAATAACCGCATCGGAGTGATTCACGGAAGTCTTTTCAAAATAATTTACAGATTTTAAATGCAAAGTACGGTCTATTACATTGTTATATTCCTTTTTTGACCAGGGAATTTCAATTGAATAAAGCCGATGTACGGTTGTAATACAAGGTAGTTTACGATTCTTTACACCCGGATATAAATAACCGCTACGTCCATGCGCATGTATGATATCAAATTTATCAGCATTTCGTTCGATCCAGCGCGCCGCAACCAGATTAAAGGACAATTCTGAAATCGTATGCGATAAAACAGGAATATAACGAGTAGGTAAATAAGGAATTTCATAAATATGAATACCTTCTAATTCCCAGTCGTTTGAGCCTTGGCGAAGACTACCTGCCGTTAGGATGCTCACTTCATGGCCGCGGCTGTGCAAGGCACGACTCAATTCCCAGACATGGGTCTGAATACCACCTTTAAAAGTGTGCGGTATCGCCTTAGAAACCATTAATATCCGCATCTGTTTTTGATTTTTTAATTTTATAATAATTTTTAGCATTGTTGATTCCCAATGCAATACCAATAAAGAAAAAAGGAAGTATGATGTGCCAAGGCATTTTAGATAATTAATAATTTTTAATTAATAATATGATTGACATTCATCATTTTACTTGATGCGTAGGCGTAATAAAATCGTGGGAGGTATGTAAAAATCGCTTGCGTGCTTGTCCCCAATAGCGCATGGATTTAACCTGTAGCCAAAAAGCGAAAGGAATTTTTAATAATGCTGTACGATAAGGCTTTTGAAATAAATACTTTGGAAAAGCCAGAACAAATGTCAACACATTGAAAATCAATAGAATTTCTGAAAATATGGCTATGTTTGTATTAAAAATTAAGCCAATCAAGGTACTAAATATTAATAAAGCCGGTGTAAATAAGCGGGGCAATAATATCATTTGCATGGCCTTATTAAAAAAGTCTAGATTTCTGGTGCGAATCAGGCTAATAAATGCCTGAGGAAGAAACTGTTGCGCATAATAAAATTGTGCTGCAATCCAGCGGCCACGCTGGCGAGAAAAGTTATCGCCTTGCCTCACTTTTTCATCGTAAACACGAGCTTCAGGAACATAATGAATAGAAATGCGCTGCTGTGTAAATTTTAACTCCAATTCTTTATCAAATCCGCCAATGGCATTTACCGTAGGCATTATTTGTTTAAAAAGTTTATAATCAAAAGCCATCCCAGAACCGGCAAGCCGAGCTGAAAAGCCCAGATTTCGTTGCCCTTTCCCGTAAATTTGATTGTTAATATCTTCACTAGCGCCATCTAAAATAGCAATCGGTGTATCCAGATTTTTGGCAACACGTCGCCCCTGCACCGCTTTATATCCAACATTTAGTGCATTGCTCATTTGTTGTAAAAAGTCAGCTTCCATAATATTATCAGCGTCTAATATTACAACAGCGTCATAAATATCCGGTAATAACCTCAAAGCATGATTTAGAGACTTAGATTTGGTACTTTGCTCGAAAGCCACTTCGATGACCCGAACAGGCAGCTGCCGAAGGGTAGCAGTTGTTGCTGCCTGTAAGGAATCAGCGATGACGATTACATCAAATAAATGTTTGGGATAATGTTGCTGTAGTGCTGTCTGTGCAGTTGTAAGAATAACTCGGTCTTCGCGGTACGCTGGAATTAGAACAGCAAAGCGGCGCGGAGGTTTAATACTAACTTGCATTTTTTGCATAGGAAACAATCCAGCTATCGAAAAAACAAATTGATAAACAACAACATATAATAAGTAACTTATCATAATTACAATAAAAAAATTGACTATCATAGTTTTTTCGATTTTAAGTTAGGAAACTTTACTTCGTCGTTTAATATAAAAACTAAAATTGTTATAATAATTAGGTTAAAGAGCATAGTGTGTCCGTGTTTTGATCTTGCGCTAAATATGATTGTTTATTTTTTTCACGTTCTATCATTTTATCATAAAGCGGTGCCATAAATAAAAGTGGTAAAGCCAAGTTCATTATCATCCCGGTAGGCATTTGGCTAAAAACCTGATTGCCATAGCTAGCTAATAATACCCCGCCGAATCCACTGTATATTGCAATACTTTTAATACGGAGGGCTTCATCTTTTAGTCGGAATATAATAAATCCGCCTTTGCCCATAAAATACCCCAAAATTAACATATGTAGGCACATGCCAACTACCCCTGTTTCGGTCCAGATTTTTACATAATAACTATCGGTAGGTGTGCTCGCTAGAAATGTGCCAGGCGTGAAGCGATTGCCCCAAAAGCCCGCCGAACCTACGCCACCGCCGAAGGGGCGTGTACGCAGATAGTTTCCAAATTTTATTTGGTTTTGCAAACGCGTACTGAGCGAAGGATCAGATAAATCCATTGCGGTGCGCATCCGTCTAATCGGCTCAACATTGTGTAATATGTGAGTGTATTTTAGTAAATAAAAGGATAATCCCATTATTAATATACCTGCTATTAGCACTTTAAAATTTTTACTAACAATCATATAAACCAATACACCCGCGGCTGGTACTGCAAGGGCACCTCTCGTGCCGGATATAAAGAATCCAATTAATGTAAATAATGCACCTATAATATAAAATGAACGTCGTTGCCAACTCATCGGACCCAACACACAAATTCCGCTCACTAATGCAAACATTGCCTGAGAAGAACCGAACTGCCCCGCGTCACTGTAAAAAGAGAATACACGTAGTACACCAAATAAAATATGTTCATCCTGATGATTTTCGACCCAAAGCCAATAATCTTCGGCGACATCTGTGCCGATGTATTTTTGTCGCAAGCCCCAAAGCGTTCCAAGGATAGACAAGCCAATGGTGATATTCAAAAAACGATCTACATATTTAGGATGACGTAAATACATAAATGCCAGACCGAAAGCGAGTAACTGATAAAATCCGACACCACGCATGGCATAAAACCAAGCTGTTGCACTCCGCATTTCAGGATTGCCGAGTTCCAGAACGATGTAGCCAAACCACAACAAAGCCAGTAGCATCGCATCATTCCGCAACGGTTTCCAATTGCCTTGACGAAAAAGCTGAAAAAACATACCTAACCAGCCAATGAATAACAAAGCATCTACGCCCAATCCCCAATATCCATTTACATAGCGTGTAATACCGGAAAAAATAAATGAAAAAACAAGTGCTATGATTAATGCTTTTTGAGGATGTAAAAACATGCGAACCGCAAAGAATAATCCGATAGGTAAACCAACTAGTGCAAGGCTGATAAGCAAGCCAATTTTTGCTGCTACTACCGCCAACAACATGCTCATCCCGATCAGTGCAACTTGCACGATTGGTTTTGTAAGGATGGCTGCGCCGGTGGATTTGGAGAACATAGTCGGAATTTTATGTTTCGGAGTTAAAATAGTGCCTGATGAAGTGTAATAGGATTACAATTTTATTATAACTATTTTAATATCATCAAGTCACTATCCACGTTGTGTTCAACTTCTAAACTCTTTTTTAAATCGTTGCTACAAAGTTATATCTAATAAAAGCTGCGGACAGAAACCTTCGATTTTTGGGATAAAAGCAAGGACATTTGGTAAAAATTAATCGGAAATGGGTGGCTTCTCCGCAGCGTTTTTGAAGTGTCAATGCGGTGCCTGTGCATATTTCATCGCCCAATGATTCTCTAAAATCGATTTAAATTCTAATGCTCGATTATCCCAGGAATTGCTCAAAGCCAAATCTCGGCGCAATTGAGCATGCGTAGGTGTATCATATTGCAGGCTTTGCTGAATCGCATTTACAAAACCTTTTTTAGTATGCGCTACTTCGATTAAAGGCTCAAAATCACTTAAATCTCCAAAATTTGTAGCAACGACGGGCTTCCCAAGCGCCAGGTACTCATTGATTTTCATGGGGTAAATACCGGCAGTCAATTCATTCTTTACAAATGGAATCAAGGCTACATCAAATTGCTGTACATAAACAGGAATTTCTTCAGGCGACTTAGCGCCTGTAAGCAACACATTATCAAACTGTTGTAAACTGAGACGCCCCAATTCATCCATTATTCGCCCAACAAAAACAAATAATGAATCGTGCATTTCCATTATAGCATGACTTAATAAATCATAATCCAGTCGTTCATCTATTGAGCCAATATAACCAATGATATATTTATAATTTTCTCTGTTTGCTATTTTAATCGCATTTGTAATATTCTGAAATTGAGCGATATCTACACCATTTTTTACAATTTTACAATTCTCATTATAGGGCATTTTTTCTCGCTGTAAATGTGTAGAACTGGTAATAACAGTATCCAAAATGGGTAAAAATTGTTGCTCCAAGCGGGCACCATGTTTGCCAATCCAAGGCGCAGCTTGAATGGCATCATAACAGTAATAAACAACTAAGCTTTCATTTAATTTGCCTTTTAACAAACGTCCTAATCCTGGTTGAAAAGCATTCAAAACCAATGGATTATCAAAATTTAGTTGTTGTAAAATAGGCATTAATGTTTTTAATGCTAGGCGAGCATTCCAGGCATTCATGCGGTCGTACCATTTTGGACTTAACCAATTCACTGGCAAAAAAGGCGGCAAGGTCAACACATGTAAAGAATTGCCATTTTCTAATGCTATTTTTCTTAAACGAGGCTCTTTTCCCAAGATACGTTTCACCGGCACTTGTGCTTTTCCGCGAAAGCCGCGCCACAAATCAAGCCAGGTAAAAGTATATTCAACATAAAGAATATCATAATGCGATGCCAGCGCTTTCATCAATTGTACCGTAGATTTAATATAATCACCTTCCCAAGTCGGTAACCCGATACAAAGCAATTGTTTTCTCATTGTATAATGTTATAAAAAATAGACTTTTACGAATGTTTAAAATCAAAATTTTATTCAAAATAAACGCGATTATAATAGAACTCAGATTTTATTACATTTTTGATTCTCCTGCAAAATCCAAACGCGCTACGCGTTTAATCCAGCGGCGCAGCAGGCTACGTTTTTTAGGAATTTCCCCAAAACTATCCTCCAGCGCCACTTCCGGTACCCCATTCAACAGCAGTCGAATTGGACTTTTTATGCACATTTTCAAGGCTTGTATTGCTTTTTTATCAGCAGCATTCCAGGAACGATTCGACCGAGTAGCCAAAATGACCAAATCCGCCTGGCTGACCAATTGAATCGGATATTGAGCCGCTAATAATCCTGGCATTTCTAAAAAGATGTAATCATATTCATTCCAATTATGATTTTCATTTAATAAATCTTGCCAGTTTATTTTATGTAAAAATGATGCGTCCTTATTATAAGGTAAATCATCCCGATGCGATTCAAGTGTTGCGGAGGCTGGATACAAATAGAGCACCCGATCCATTAAGCCTCTTAATTCATTAATAATCAATGAAATAGCAAAGGTTTTCCCTTCTTGTTCGCGTGTGCTCACCAGCAAGATTTGCTTGGGTGTTTTTTGAACTGAAAAAGTTTCCAAATTGATATGCTGCACCAATTGCTCGGTTGCACGATGTTGGAGAAAATCATAATCTATTTTATGCCGATTTCGAGCTTTAGTCGCTGGAAATTTTGGCAAAATTCCGAGCAAAGGAATGCCAATGGTTTTCACCGCCTCGATTGGATGCTTGAGTGTATTGTCCAAAAATTCCAGGGCGATCACTAGCGCTAAGACCAACACAAAGCCAGCCATAAAGGAAACAATTACAAATATAAGTCGCTTAGAACCAGCCGCTTCCGTCGGATAAAACGGTGCATCGAGCACCCGCAGATTGGCAGACATGATCGTGTTTTGCAAGTGCAAACGTGCTTGATTATAACTATGCAAATTTTCCAAATAAGCATCTTCTGCCAACGAAATTTCGCGTTCAATTTTCTTCAAAGACGAGCCCCAGGGCGCAAATTGATTATAAATCTCGCCAAATTCATGCTGCCGCTGCCCGTATGCGTGAATCCGCGCCTTGGCTTTTTCCATGAGTACAACCTGGTCGAGCCATTTTTGCAATAAATCCTTGGTCGCTACGCCATCGGGCGTTTGATTGACCGTGTAAGCTTTTTGTGCATAATTTTTAATATCTTGTTGCAATTCATCAAATCGAACCCGCAAAGCTTGTAATTTTGAAAGGTCTTTTGAAATAGCATCATTATGTAATAACTCTTGTTTAGCCAACATTTCCGCCACAAGTGTCAATTCTTTACGCTTTTCTAATAATTCATCATTTAATTGTGATAATTTTATTTTTCCATTTAGTTGCGTTTCAATACTCGCCAAAGCCGACTGCATCGCCTGCATTTCCATATTTTCTTTGAAATATTCCTGATCCAAATCCTCTTTTCGATCCGCGATAAAGCGCGTCTGCTCGTAATAGTTAATAATTTTATTATCAACCTGAAAATTCAATAATTTTTCTTCCGCTGAGCGGAGTTGAGCAGCCGTCTCATCGGTAGCGCGTTTGAAAAAATCGAGTACCGAAGTAGATTGGCTTTCTTTTAAAATTCTTTGTTTTTCAATAAAAACATTACTAAAAAGATATAATGTTTGCTGACAAATGGCAGGATCGGACGTCGTATATGTAAATTCCAGCAAGTCACTTGCTACTTTTCGCTCGGCTTTTAATTGTTTTTTTAAATAATCAACACCAAAATATTCTTTATCGGAGTGCATCAATTCATCCACTGGATTACCCCGCCCACTTTTACTATATTGCAATACATTTTGATAGGTCTGTTCCAGCGTAGAATCCACCAAAATATCGCGCAAAGCAGTGGGCAATTCTTTTTGAATTTCTATAAAATTTTCCGTTGTAACCCATTGAGGGTCAGGCTCTCGTAACATTAAATATTGTGCAATCAATTTTGCAGACAGTTCCTCCATCGTTTCATAAGCGCTTGCCAGCGTGAGCAGATTCATCAACTCATTGTTCGCATATTCCCGATCCACTTTGCTATCGGAGCCACTATTTTCAATATTATAACTGGAAACTAACCCGGTATTAATAACCGTTTTTGAAGTATAAGATTTTTTGGAATCCATCGTCAGCACAAACACGGTGCCGCCCATCAACACTGCCACGAGCAGCATCAGCCACAAGTGCTGTGCGATCAGTTTGAGAAAATCTATGAGTGTCATTTTATGGAGGATATTAAAAACCGAATTATTTTATTACATTTTATTCACCAAGATTCATCCCTGTTAATTCCTTTAACGCCCAATAGTGCAACATTACTTCGCCTTTAATTCTTTCATAAGTCTCTTCGAGCGTTGCCAGCCGGGCAACGGCTTCGTTGTAATCCGCCAGTGGGAGGGTCCCGTCGCGAAAATATTTTTCGGCAGTTTCCAACGTAAGCTTACGATTTTCAATTTCTTTCGCCTTTACTTGCAATACATTCAGACTGGTATTCAATTCATTATACGCCTGAATCACAGTTTCCCGAATTTTCATTTCCAGCTCTACGCGCGTCAGTCGCTCGATTTCCACTTCCTGATCCGCCACACGCATCCGCACATTCCGCGTCCACGCATCGCCGAGGGGTACACGAATACCCGCGCCAACATTATAAAAAACGTTGGTACGGTCGGTCGCAAAAGCATCAGTAGTGCCCGTATTTGACTGCACCGCATCAAAAATCAAACTATTACCAAATTGATAATTTCCATTTACTTGGACATAATCCGCCCATTTACGCCGCACTAACTTCGTTTCATCCGCTCTTTTTTGAATCTTTACATCCTGTATTTTCAATAAAGGTGACTTTTGTAATGCCGCCGCAATCAAGTCTTCTACTGGGCGCACCATTATTGACTCGCCGTCTATCAAAATTGAATTGGAAGAGGATTGCGCATTTAGTTGTATTGTAATAATCGTAATAAAAAAGAAAATTCCATGTTTAATAGAAAAGAATCGTTTCATGTTTTGAAAATCAATTTGGTGGAATGATATGGATTGTATCCAATTTTTCTGCATAAAGGGCTTTTCCAGCCAGCGGAAAAACCAGGCTGATAAAAAAAGAATGATGGGGAATGTAAGTACAATTTGAAGTAATAAATTGGGTAAATGATTAGGTGTAAAGTGTAATGACGTGGTAAAACGTACCAATAATTCTAATAAAGGTAAATGAATCAGGTAAATGGTATAACACATTCCGCCAATAATCGCTATCACTGGTAGCCGAAGTAATTGTTTAAATATTCGACCTTTGAAAGCTGCTATTAATAAAAATGTTAAAGCAGTAGTAAATAATAAGTTTTTAAAATACTCGCCAGACCAGCTGAAAGGCAATACCAGCAAGGTAAAGAGCGCTATTACATCCCAATAATAATTGGTTTGAATGTTTTTATTTTTCCAATCAAAATAATAAAAATCTGCCAGGAGAAAGCCCACCAGAAAGTGCTGCAATTGACCGACCAGTGTGGCTTTCCAAGGCAATTCGTGTAATGGTAGTATTTGTTGTAAAGTAATAATAAAAATAAGCACAAATACGAGCATTGTTCTTCTCGTAATTTTACTGCGAATGGAAAAGAACGGCGCGGTCAAAAGCGGCGCCAACAGGTAAAACTGAACCTCCACCTCCAGTGACCACGCCACCGGATTGATCCAAGAATAATCGTTGTAAATAATATTATGAACGTAAAAAAGACTCACTATGTAATGTGGGAAAAGTGTACTTAATGAACAAGTGCCTTTTATTAATAAAATAATAAAAAACACGCTCATCCAAATGATATAAGGCGGCTCCAGACGAGTAACGCGACGCAAAAAGTAGGATTTTAAATCTAAACTCCCCTGTGTCGGCTCCGCCCAATATTTTACAAAAGGTAAAGCCAAGATAAAACCGCTGATCGCAAAGAACAAAAACACGCCTACAGTGCCTCGGCTTGCCAAGAAAACCGAGTATTCATGGGCACTCCAGGCAGCCGCATCCAAACTCGTGTAGCGCAACAATCGCTCGCTGAGGTGCTGCACCAACACCGGCAGGATCGCCAGAAAGCGCAGCCCGTCTATCTCCGCCAGGTATTGCCCGGAGCTTGTGGTTCGGCGAAACGGTTGCAGCCATGTCGAGTTTGAAGGAATCATCTCTGAATTTTTATACAAAAGTAACGGCCTGCCAAGCGACAAGCCGTTTTATTAGGTTTTTAGTAAAATTTTGGGTGTTTTTGGTAGTATTTTACCGACTTTAGTAAATTAAGGCATCATTGCGCGTACCGGTTCCAGTTCTATACCAATTTTGTTGCGTTTTACCGCCGCTGATCGCCCAATCAGCGAATTTTTTATAGGCATTATTGATCGCTTGTTTTTCAATCGGATAATCGAAGTTTTCTACGAGATTAATCGCCCAAGGCAGATTATTACTTGTTTTGTAATAACGGGGCGGAGCGCCTGCTATGTGTTTCATTTTTAGGAGATTGGAAGCTTTCGCCCGATTTTTTGTGTCAATGCTGCCATTTTAAAAAAATGAGCTGTTTTTGCTTCCATTTTCCAAATTTCCAATGATTTGTACCAAAATCCCGTCGAGCTGGTCGGTTTTCCTAAAATGTGCCTCGAGTTCCTGCCGGGTGCCCCATCTTTGTGAAAAATTAACACGCAGATGAAACCAACGCTTGTATTTATTGATGACAATGAAATGATGCGCGCCTTTTTAACCATGTATTATGGCGAAGCATACCACCCCGTTATTTTTGACAATGCTCAAAAAGCCTTTGAATGGCTAAGTGCTGGCAATCAAGCACATATGATTATTGCTGATCTAAAAATGCCCAATATGTCCGGATTGGAGCTACTGCGTCTGGTCAAACAAAATGAAGCTTTAAAAAGCATTCCGTTTTTGGTATTGTCAGGTGAAGAAGAAAGCAAAGAGCGCATTGCTTGTTTGGAGGAAGGTGCGGCTGATTATGTGGTGAAGCCTTTTCATCCAAAAGAATTGGAGTTAAGGATTAAGCGCTTTTTAGTGTAAGAATTTTCAATGTTTTGCCAATTGTAAAAATATTTTGAACACTATGAGAAAACAAACATTCACCAGATTACCCTGGTGGAAACGAACAATTGATGTCTTGGGGTCACTGACCCTGATATTACTTTTGCTACCTGTTTATGTAGCAGTTGCGATTGCCATTAAGTTGGAGTCAAAGGGTCCTATTTTCTACACTTCCAAACGAGTTGGGCAAGGCTATCGGGTATTTGACTTTTACAAATTTCGCTCGATGCGCACCAACGCTGACGCTAAATTAAAGGAACTGATTCAGCAAAATCAATACGCAACCAACACTTCAGGTAAAGCACAGCCAGCGCATTTAAGGGGGAATTTTATGGAGTCGGATGTCCTGCTCGTTGCAGACGGTAAAACCGTTGGGGAAAGCAAGTTTTTGAGGAAAAAGAAGCAAAAAGAGCAGGGCACTTTTTTTAAGATGAAAGACGATCCTCGCATTACGAAAGTCGGGAAATTTATTCGCTCTACCAGCTTGGACGAGTTGCCTCAACTGTTCAATGTTCTGAAAGGCGACATGTCGCTGGTGGGCAACCGCCCCTTGCCTTTGTACGAAGCCGAAAAGTTGACAGCGGACGAACACATTCTGCGCTTTTGCGCACCTGCGGGCATCACCGGCTTGTGGCAGGTGAAGGCGCGGGGAAAATCGGACATGTCAGAGGAAATGCGAAAATTGCTGGATGTCGAATATGCCAAGGCATACAATTTGAAAATGGACTTGGAAATTTTGATAAAGACACCGCTGGCAGCCGTACAAGAGGTCAACGCGTAAGAAATACCCGTATTAACCCAAACAAATTAACACTTGCATCCGATTTGTGAAATCGGATGCTTTCCTTGTTTGGTGTCCATTCAAATACGTATATATTTTGTTACACCCACTAAGGAATATACAACGCTTACAAAGCAGAATCTTGCAGTTTTCATTTGTATAATTTTTTAGTAATTTATGCTGATAAATTTACGTATATTTAGTGCGATAAAATTTGCACAACTTATTGGGGTAGCCATACCCTGATACAAATCCCTTGAATATGAAAGGCGTTATTTTTAATGCACTTTTTGAAATGGTAGAGCAACAAATGGACGATGCGTTGCTCGAGCGTGTCATTGAAGGCGCGAAGCTCCCTCATATGGGCGGTTATACTGCTGCTGGCAATTATCCTGACTCCGAAATGCAGGCACTTTTACAACAGCTTCACCAAGAAACCGGCATTGCTATACCGGAGTTGCTTGAAAGATTTGGCGTTTTTCTTTTCGACTTTTTAAAAAACGGATATGCTCATTTTTTCAAAAATGTAACCAATGCATTCACTTTGTTAAGCTTGGTACATCAGTATATCCATGTTGAAGTAAAAAAATTATACCCTGATGCGCTGCTGCCGGAATTTGTGGTGGAAGAACATACCCATCAAAAATTGGTGCTGCTCTATGAGTCGCCTCGTGCCATGGGCGATTTAGCGCGCGGCTTGATTAAAGCCACTTTAAATCATTACCAAGAAAAATATTTGCTTGAAGAAGCGTATCCAACTGGCGAAAAAAGCGTCGTAAGATTTACAATCACAAGATTATGACGGAAGTAGAAATCCTGAAGCGCAAATTGGAGCGTGAAAAGGCAGCCAGAAAACACGCAGAGCAACTGGTAGAAGGCAAAACCCTAGAGCTTTTTTACGCAAATGAAGAGCTGAGGCGCTTGAATACAGCCTTGCAGCAAGACCTGGAACGGCAGTCGAACACTGTCATTCGCCAGCGGGAGCGCATTCAGCAATTGGTCAATGAAGCCAACGATCTCATTTACATTTCCTCTCCAGAGGGTTATTTTCGTTATGTCAACCCCGTTGCCATTCGTGTGACGGAATATTCGGAAGAAGAATTAGTGGGTCAACATTTTTCTAAATTGGTACGCCCTGATTATCTTGATATTGTTAAAACATTCTACAAAAATCAAATTGCTTCCAAATCAGCTTCTTATTTTGAATTTCCAATCCGCACCAAATCTGGTCAAGAACTATGGCTGGGTCAAAAATTAAATTTGGTAGAGCGAGACGGCGAAATTGTAAGATTAAACGTCATCGCAAGAGACATCACTGAACAAAAACGAGCGGAACAAGAGATTTCGAGTCTTTACTTGCGCCTGAAAAGTTTGATTGATAATTTACAAGCTGGAGTGTTGATGGAAGACGAGCATCGCAAAATTTCTATTCTAAATCAGCGCTTTTGCGATCTTTTTCAAATTCCGATTGCGCCAGACTTTTTAATTGGATCAGATTGTTCAAATGCTGCTGAACAGTCTAAACATTTATTTAAAAATCCCGATGAATTTGTAAGTAGAATTGAAGAAATTTTACAAAAACGTACTTTTGTATTAAAAGATGAGGTTGAAATGGTAAATGGTATAATCCTAGAACGTGATTATGTTCCTGTTTTTAAAGATGGCATTTACTGTGGACACCTTTGGTATTATGACGATGTAACAGAACGCAAAAAAACAGAAGATCAAATACGCCGGAGCGAAGAAAAATACCGAAGCATCCTGGAAAATATGGAGCTAGGCGTAATGGAAGTGGATGTAAATGGCGTGATTGTCAAGCCTTATCCGCGTTATTGTAGCATGGTAGGATATGAGGCGGCAGAATTGATCGGAAAAAATGCCAATGAAGTGCTTTTATCGCCTGAATTTTTACCTGTGATGGAAGCGCAAGATCAAAAGCGAATTGAAGGAGAATCGGATGTGTATGAGGTACAGATTGTGAAAAAAGATGGCGAACGGCTCTGGGTTTTGATTGGCGGCGCGCCGATTATGGATGAAAACGGAAAGGTGATGGGCTCTATTGGCATTCATTTTGACCTCACTGAGCAGAAAAAATTGCAAAGAGAGCTGGAAATTGCGCGGCAGGAAGCGGAAAAAGCACGCGACGCCGAGAAGGAGTTTTTGGCGAACATGAGTCATGAAATTCGCAATCCGATTCACTCGGTCATCGGTATGACCAATTTATTGTACGATACCCACCTCAGCAAGGAGCAAATCGAATATGTAAAAACAATTAAGTATTCTTCAGAAATTTTAATGGCGCTGGTGAGCGATATTTTAGATATTTCCAAAATTGCAGAAGGCAAAATGGAGCTATCGCCGCAGCAATTCAATTTGAAAGAGTTGTTAGAAGCTGTAGGCAAAACGATTGAGATTCGCCTGATGGAGAAGCCCGTCATTTTTAAAGCCGATATCGACGAAACCATTCCTGAAGCGCTGGTTGGAGATTCTACTTTTGTCAACCAGATTTTGTTGAATTTGCTGGGCAATGCCGTAAAATTTACCGAGCAAGGCAGCGTTCAGTTGCAAGCACATCTGGAAGGAGAAATGAACGATAAAATTTGGGTGAAATTTGGAATAAAAGACAGCGGCATTGGTATTGAACTAGAAAAGCAAGGCGGCATTTTTGAGCGATTCAGCCAAGCTGGCAAAACCACCAAAAGCAAGTACGGCGGCACCGGTTTAGGATTGCCAATCACCAAACAATTAATTGAATTACAAGGAGGTACCATTGAATTACAAAGTAATATTGGCGAGGGAACCACTTTTTGGGTGCGCATCCCTTTCCAGAAGGCATCGCCTCAAGCGAATCATTCGAAGGAAAAAAACACTAGCAATTTTGTTTTGCCCCCGGAAACAACCGGATTGCGCATTCTCATTGTAGAAGACAACCCGATCAATCGGCGTTATCTGGAAAGCATTTTACAAAAATGGAAATTTTCATTCTGGTCTTGCGATGATGGCGTGGAAGCCCTGCAAGTGTTGCAACGTGAAGTAGTAGATTTGATTTTGATGGACATCCGCATGCCCAATATGGACGGCTACGAAACAACGGTGCGGCTGCGCAGTTTGAAACACAATCCGAATCATAATGTGCCCATTATTGCACTCACCGCTTCGGCGCTCCTCGACGAACGCGAGAAAGTGATGCGCGCAGGTATGAATTATCATCTTACCAAGCCCTTCACGCCTGAACAATTGCTTTCCACCATTCGCCTGTTTTGCACAAAATGTTCTAAAAAAGATGCAGAAGTAAATGGTACGCTTTCTTTTGCGTTTTCCGCGCCTTTTGAAACGTCCGATTTGCAGGATTTATACGGAGGTAATTTGGATCATGCCTTGTTCATGTTTGAAATTTTTCTAAAAAATACACCACAGGAACTTGCTGCATTGGAACAGGCAATGACTCAAAATCAGCTACCAGTGATTGCTGAAATTGCGCATAAAATAAAACCAACTTATAAAATGATCGGGCTGGGGCATGTGGAGGCTTTGGCAAAAGAGCTGGAAACCGCTTGCACCAGTAAAATAAGCGCTAAAAAAATCAAAGACGTGTATCATCGCTTTTACACTGCATCACAACGCGCCATAGAACTGGTCTCAAAAGAGTGCAAACGGATAAAATTATTCATCGAATCAAAATAAAAAAACATGCGCTGCCTAATTGTTGATGATGAAGAAATGTCGCGCAAAAACCTTCAGTTATTGTGTGAAAAAATAGAAGATTTACATGTAGTGAATGTATTCGAAGATGCCATACATGCCTTCCAGTGGCTGCAAAAAGAAGCAGTGGATTTACTTTTTCTGGACATTGAAATGCCGGGGCTGTCGGGCTTAGAGTTGGTGAAAAATTCGTCCCAACTGCCATTGGTGATCTTTACAACTTCAAAAACCGATTATGCAGCGGAAGCCTTCGATTTAAAAGAAGTGGTGGTAGATTATATCACAAAGCCAGTCACTTTGCCGCGCTTGCTGAAAGCGGTGGAGCGTGCAAAAAAAGCAAAAAACGAGTCTCCGTTAAGCGTTGAGTTAAATTATATTTTTATTAAAACCGATAAAAGATTGGTGCGTATTGATTTAGAAGATTTGTACTATGTAGAAACGGTGGGCGATTATGTCATGTTTAAAACCAAAGACCAACAGCACATTGTGCATTCTTCGCTCAAAGCCATTGATGAAAAGCTGCGCCACCCCAATTTTTTGAAAGTGCATCGTTCTTACATCGTCAATTTAACCAAAATTGTTGATATTGAAGAAAATACACTTGTGATTGAAAAAAAAGTAATTCCTGTGAGCCGAGCCCACAAACCGCTGCTCATGCAAAAAATTAATTTAATCTAAGTGAGTGGATATAATTAAATTTGTACAAATCCAAATTAATTATTTGATTTTCAATCAAATGAAACTTTCGACTGTTGATTAAAGATTGTCTAACTATTTACTTAGATTTAGCAACTTATAACAAAATGAACACAGAAGTGCCTTGCCTTTAAAGCAGGGCTTTTTTTTGCGAAAATTCGCTATCTTTGAATCCTTAGCCGCAAGTACAATTACAAACGTCAAATTTTAAATAATAAAATGGCAAATCATTACATCAGCATCCGCAATCTCCAGTTCATGCTACATGAAGTCCTGAATGCCAGCACTTTAAATCAATATACTTATTACGCTGATTACGACGCCGAGGCGTTTGATATGGCACTCGAAGCTGCCAAGCAAATCGGCGACACTTACCTCTACCCCATTTACCGCGACATGGACAAGAACAAAGCGTACTACAAAGACGGCGAGGTGCACGTACACCCCAAGCTGCGCGAAGCGCTCAAAACCATTGCAGACTGGGGTTGGATAGCTGCGCATGATGCGTATGAGCATGGCGGGCAACAAATGCCTTACACTTTATTAAATTGTGGCATTCTCATTTTTTATGCGGCGAATGGAAATGCAGCGAGTCACGCGTTTTTATCAACCGGAGCGGCAAATTTAATTCGCGCTTTTGCCAATGCAGAATTAAATGATAAATATGTATCAAATTTGTATAATGGCGACTGGCAAGGCACGATGGCGCTCACTGAACCGCAAGCGGGTAGCTCCTTGACAGACATTACAACTTCCGCCGAACCACTTGATAATAAGGGTGCTTATAAAATAAAAGGGCAAAAGATTTACATTTCCGGTGGCGATCATAATGCGGTGAATAATGTTGTGCATTTATTATTAGCAAAAATAAAAGGCGCACCTGCCGGTACGAAAGGCATTTCTTTATTTGTAGTACCTAAATATCGCATTGAAAAGGACGAATTGGTAAATAACGATGTAACAACAGCAGGCATTTATGGTAAAATGGGGCAAAAAGGTTATGTCGCAGCGCATTTAATGCTGGGTGAAAAAGATAATTGCATCGGTTATTTAGTTGGTAAAGAACATCATGGATTGCCATATATGTTTCAAATGATGAATGAAGCCCGCATCGGCACGGGCATGATGGCAGCAGGCACGGCTTCCGCAGCTTATTATGCGTCTTTACAATATGCCAATGAGCGTTCGCAAGGTCGCCACCCATCGAATAAAGACCCCTTGGCACCGCCGGTTTTAATTATAGAACACGCCGACGTGCGTCGGATGTTATTGCAACAAAAAGCGATTGTAGAAGGCAGTATTGCACTTTTATTACAATGCAGTTATTATGCTGACCTTGCCCAAGTAGCCGAAGGCGAAGAAAAAGAAAATGCGCATTTGTTATTGGAATTGCTCACGCCGATTGCCAAATCGTATCCCGCCGAAATGGGCACCTACGCTACGAGCGTTGGCATGCAGGTTTTGGGCGGTGCCGGTTATACCGATGATTTTCCGCTGGAGCAATACTACCGCGACATCCGCGTAAATGCCATTTACGAAGGAACGACTACCATCCACGGCTTAGATTTATTGGGTCGAAAGGTGATGCTTCAAAATGGCAGAGCCGCCCTACTCTACGCTACCGAAATGCAAAAAACGATTTTGGCAGCTCAAAATTTACATACCCTTCAAACCTTGTCTGAGCAACTTGCACAAGCCGCCACGCAGCTTCAGGAAGTGACCGCCCATTTATTACAACTTGCGCAGCAGGAAAAACCCGAAGTTTTCCTCGCCGATGCTACGCTCTACCTCGAATTGTTTGCCACCGTCACCATCGCCTGGCAATGGCTGAAACAAGCCATCGTCGCAGCAAACGCGCTGCCCGCCGCCGCTGGGGAGGATCGCACTTTTTACCAAAGCAAGCTCCACACCGCGCGTTACTTTTATGAATATGAATTGCCAAAAATCATGGGCTTGCGAGCAAGACTGATGAGTAAAGAGCGGGTGACATTGGAGGTGAAAGCAACGGAAATAGTGTAGTACAAAAAATAATCAAGCATTTCTTATTATTCATTTGACGTTTTGTAAATGCAAGTAAACTTTGCGCGTAGATGTTCTGTTATTTACTCGATTTCCAGCTTTTCCAACAGTTTATACACTGCAATACCCGTTGCTACCGCCACATTCATGGAAGTTTTGACGCCATACATGGGCAAGTGAATGCATTGTGCCGCCAATTGTAAAATGTCGTTGGAGACGCCACTTTCTTCATTTCCAATGGCTAATAAAATGGGCTTTGTGAGCTGAATATCTGTGTAAGGCACGCTATCGTTCGTCCATTCCAGCGCTAAAAATTGATGTGATTGTGCCAATGTTTGCAGTTGTTCCAACCTAGCGATTGACTCATAAGGCACAAACTGTTCCGCCGAGCGCGCCACACGCCGAAACTGTACAGTGAGTTGAATGTTATCCATTTTGTAAAAATAAATTTTGGCAATACGAGCTGCGTCTGCCAATCGGAAAATTGCGCCAATATTGCGTAAATCCAGCACCTGATCGAGCAGCAAGCTGATGGGATGCCGATTGTTTTGAATAAATGCCAGATATGCCTCGTAATCTGGTCGCGTTTCGCGAAAAGTTAATGGTTTACGATTCATTTCAATTCATTAAACTTGAACCTTAAAATGTATAATTCCGAACGCCAATACAAAATTCAAAAAAATTAAGCACATGAGCGCGCGCTTGTTTTTTATTGCAGTATTGCCCGATGAGCAGATTCAGCGGGAAGTCACTGGTTTTAAGCACTATTTGACGGAACAATTTGGAGCTTCGCACGCTTTAAAATCGCCACCGCACCTCACTTTGTTTCCACCGTTCAAATGGCAGTCGAACCGCGTTCAGGAGTTGGTACAAACCCTGGATGATTTTGCGGCAGAACAGACGCCTTTTACCCTTCAATTGAAAAATTTTAGCAGTTTTCCGCCGCGCGTATTATTTGTAGATGTAGCAAGAAGCGAGGCGCTGCGGGCTTTACAGCAAGATTTAGAACAATATTTGGCGAAGCAATTACAGTTGGTGAATGAACGCGAGCAGCACGGTTTTAATGCGCACATGACTATCGCACACAAAGATTTGAAACGAGAATTGTACCCAAAAGCCTGGGCGTATTTTGCAAAACAAACTTATGAGCGCACTTTCCTCGTAGAGACGATTACGTTGCTCGAACATCAGCAGGGCAAGTGGGAGGCGTTTGAGGCGTTTGGATTTTAAAGGTTAAAGGTTGAATTTTTGAGCAAAAAGTCGAATTGATTGTTTGCTTGTCATGCCATTCATAAAAATTCGCTAAACCATGCGTACCAATTTTAAAATGAAAAATATGTTGTTACTCCTTGCTTTTTCAAGTTTGCTATTGGCAAATGCTTGCACGAATGATGCGGAAACGCTCACCATTATTATTCCAACCGATACAATTCCTCAAAAAGACACCACGCTGCCCGGCGCGAGCGATACGCTGCATTACCTGGCATTGGGCGATTCTTATACCATTGGCGAAAGTGTTACTTATGAAGAGCGTTATCCGGTGCAATTGGTCAACAGGTTGCGGCAGAAAGGGATCAACATTGCCGAGCCGACGATCATTGCGCGCACCGGCTGGACAAGCGGGCAACTAAAACAAGCGATTGCGGCAGCTGATTTGAGAAAAAAGTATGAGTTGGTGTCGCTTTTGATTGGTGTAAACAATCAGTATCAAGGTATTAACATTGAAGTGTATAAAACGGAGTTCCAGGAATTAATAAAAAAAGCCATAGAACTAGCAGGCGGCGACCGGCGGCGCGTGTTTGTGATTTCCATTCCAGATTATGCCTATACGCCTTTTGGTCGGAATAGCGGGACGATAAGCACGCAAATTGACGCTTACAACGCTATCAATCTTTCAATTACGGCTTCTTATGGCATTCAATATTTTGATATCACGCCCATTTCCCGCAAAGGGTTAGAAAAACCCGAGTTGGTCGCTTCCGATGGCTTACACCCTTCTGGTAAAATGTACACGCTGTGGGTTGAAACGATGCTGCCCGCCATTTTGACAAAATTGCAATGATGAATTCATTAGATTTCAACCGTTTCGATGCTGTTGTTAATTAATATTCATAGTGCTCTTGAATAAATTAATAAAAAAATCATATGAAAATTTTATAAATCAATTGAAGGATATTTTTATCTTTACAGAATCAAATCAAAATCTCACGACGACTTAAACGAACTACGCGAATACTTTGCGCGCCTAAAAATGCGTTAGAAAATTACATACCTGAATCAAAATATCGAGTAAAGCGGAGGCAAATCTCACAACCAGATTAGATATTGACTTGGCTTATGAGGATAAGATGGACGGCTATAATGCTCATCGGCTGGTGCGTTGTTGCCCATGCACAACCTTATTTTCCGATCAAGGTCAATAAGAAATGGGGACTCATCAATGCGGACGGGCAGATTGTACTGCAACCGAACTACGATGCAATCGGCGAGTTCAAGCGCTTCGGTTATGCGGTCATGCAAAAGTATGGCGGTGTAGGGCTATTGGATAGCAAAGGCAAAGAAATTATTCCTGCTCGATACGATGATTTGAAAGTGCTGGACTCCGCGCTGGTGGCGGTGATGCGCGAAGGCGACTGGTCGGTTATCAATTTGAATGGAGACATTGTATTGCCCAAAGGCTACGAACGAGTGAATGTGTTGAGCAGCCAGTACATTGCTTATCGCAAAGCGGAGAAATGGGGCATTGTAGATAACACCGGAAATGTAATAAGTGATCCGCGTTATGATGAAGTCACGCTGGCACAAAATAATTTATTCCTGATCCGAAAAGGCGGAAAACTGGGCTTGGTGGCAGCCACTGGTAAGGAAACCCTTCCGAGCATTGCCGATGAGGTGAGTTTTTTTAATGATAGTTTAATATTTTATAAAGCCGGCAATACCTGGGGCGCAGTAGATGAAGATGGTTCGAGTTTGATTCCTCCCAAATATGAAGCGTACAGCAAAATTTCTGATACTTTTATTAAATTAATTTCAAACAGTCGAGCTTTTGTTTACTCGCTTGCTTGCAAAAGTGTCATAACGCAGGGCGATTATGATGATTATTACGCGTTTTCCAGAAAATATTTAATTATTAAAAAAAATAGACAGCTGGGGCTGATTGATTGGTGCGGCACTTTGATTTTAAAACCACAATATGCTGAAATTCAATCGTATGAAGGTGATTTCTTTCGCGTGAATTATAAAGGCAAATGGGGCGTGATGCAAGCCAATGAAAAGTCTTTGACGCGTTTTGAATACGACTACATGGCGCCCTTGCGCGGTAGCGTCGGGGTTGTAAAAAAAGGCAATCACTTTGGCGTGCTTAATTTTAAAGGCGAGGAAGTGGTGGATATCAAGTACCATCGCATTGAGATTGAAAACAATCGGGTGAAAGCATACACGCGCAAAGGCAGCACGCCTGAGGAAGCACTTACCATTTTGGATTTTAATGAAGATGGACAACTACTAGGTAGCTCCAGCTCTGCCAAGCACATCAGCATTCGAATTGGCGGTAAACCAGAAGATAAACCCAAACGAAGATACACCGATCCAAGTGATTATGTTTTGGATCAGTTTGAATGGTTTTATTCGCCCACCACCGACCGCTGGGGCTTACGTCGCCTGTCGGATGGCGGTATTCAAATAGAACCTACCTTTACTTATGTGCTCGTTGTCAAGGATTTAGATTTTACATTAGTCGGTATTGAGCAATCCAATCGCTATGAATTTGAACGCACGACTTTCCGATTTGACATGACGTATGGCTTGGTTAAAAATGATGTTGGATTGTTGGTAACGGATTTGGAGTTTTGGGACGTTCGTTTTGAAGATTTTTATGCAGGTTATCCGGTGGCGCGTTGTGTGTTGTCAAATGGGCGGCACGGCTTGTTGAATCGCTTGGGCAAAGTGGTTCGTAAAGATTTTGCGTTCATTGGCAATTTTCAAAACGGCATAGCACGCATGAGTATCAAAGGCAAACTGTCGGGTAGTATGAAAAACAACGGCAGCCTGGGCAGCTTGTCGAGCTATTTGAATGGTTTGCAAACCTTTGGTACAATGGTGGATTACACTCAATACGACCAGATTTTTCAAAAAGAAGCTTACCTGACCTGCGAGGATTGTGAGTGGGGCTATGTGGACAGCAGCGGTCAGGTGGCGGTCGAACCGCATTATACCTTTGTAAAAGACTTTGTCAATCAGGTGGGCATCGTCGAATGCAACGGCAAGTGGGGAATGGTGAATCGCAACGGCAATGCGGTACTTTCTTGCGAATACGATGGCATCGAGTTTCTGGAAAACACGCATGATCAGATTGTTCGAGTGTATATTCAAGAACCCAAATATGGCTTGGTGGATACCCTGGGACAACTCATGGTAGATGCGGTTTATGAAGAAATTGGCTCTTTCAGCGAAGGTAGATTGGCAGTGAAACGCAATGGTTTGTGGGGTTTTGTAAATGCGGAAGGACTTGAAATCATTCCTTGTCGTTTTCGGGAAGTCTCTAATTTTAGCGAAGGGTTAGCCGCTGTAAAAATTGGTCGGCAATGGGGATTTATTGACAAGCAAGGAGATGTTGTCATTGATTTCAAATATGCGCGCGCTGGCAATTTCAAAGCAGGTGTTGCTTGGGTTTCGGTGGCAGAAGGCACCGGTTACATCAATCGAAAAGAACAATTTGTTATTCTGCCAAAATTTGAAAAAGCGTTTGATTTTGAAGGGGAGGTGGCAAGAGTTATGGCTGATGGCAAGTATGGCTTGATCAATTTGCAGGGGCATTTTGTAGCCAAACCGCGTTTTACGACCATCGAAGGTTTTAATCGACATAAGCTGGCAATTGTGAGTTACGGCAAAGATTGGATGCGTTATGGCGTTATCAATCAAGCGGGAGATTTGATTACCAATCAGTCTTACAACGAAATTCAGCCTTTTTCCGAGGGATTAGCGGTGGTAAAAATTCGCGAAACCTACGGATTTATTGATACAACGGGTCGCCTGGTCATCTCCCCGGCTTACTCAAAAGCAGCCGGTTTTAATGAAGGTCGTGCCATGGTTCAAAAAGACAACAATTGCGGCTACATCAGTCGAAGCGGCGATCCGGTCATTCCTTTTCAGTTTAGCCGTTGCCTCGATTTTCAAGATGGTAAGGCAGTGGTTTACAAGGGATTACGCCGGGCGGGTTTGATTGATTTGCAAGGCAATTTAGTAATTGAACCAAGTGTAGATCGCTTGTTACAATTTCGGGAAGGGCGAGGTTTGGTTCGCGATAATGAATATCGTTTCTATTACATTACGGAGCAAGCTAATGTTTACAATGGCTACTACGAGCAAGCGAGCGAGTTCAAGCATGGCGTGGCGGTGGTGCAAATGAATGGAAAATGGGGAGTTATTAATCGAAAAGGCATTGAAATTATTCCACCCAAGTACGACCAAATTGAAACTTTTGAAAATGGCTATGCCAAAGTGCGTATTGAAGGCTTTTCTGGGCTGAGCAATCTCAATGGTCAACTCATCGTCGAGCCTGACTTTGAATACATCTCTTACGCTGGCGATGGCTTATTTCGCGTTGAACAAGGCGACAAAATTGGATATTTCGACCAAGGCGGCAATTGGGTTTGGACTTTATCAAAGTAAGCAATTTTATAAAATGTATCAAAAATTTTCTTTGCAAAGAACTGAAAATCAACAATAAATAAATTATTTATAAATTTAATTTTTAAAATATCATAATAAACAATTAAAAAGACTTAATTATCAAAATCAATAGGCGAATTTGAAAAATTGATACTGCTAACCGTTGCTATTCTAAATAGTAATGCGAGTCAATTGGCAATATTATATGGTTGATTGAAGCATATTACATTTACACCACAAAGTATGATGCAATCAATAAAACAGGCTATTATTTTTTTGGGCTTTTCTGCGCTATTATTTCTGAGTGTTCTATATCCTTTTCTGCCAGGCGAATATGATAGGCTCGCCATGCCCTTGTCCGCCGCGGTACAAGCCGCCGGAGCAATGAGTTTATTACTAACAATCACCGGTATAATTTGGCTATTCTTTCCAAAGCGACCACATTTATTTTTAAAAATTACATGGTTCGTTAGCAGCCTTAGTATGGCAATACTTATTTTTTTGACAATGCTGATAGGAGGAAAAATATTTG
>CAZFBN010000071.1:0-27034 GCA_964517145.1 uncultured Saprospiraceae bacterium | reverse complement strand
TTTATTGACTGATATTAAAGTTTTTTATCAATTTTAAACAAGTTCTATATTTAAAATCAACTAAATGATTAAATAGCTCTATTATTTATCAAAAAATTTTTAACATTAACGTGCTTCTACTTCTGGTGTCGCTTCATCGTTTTCTTTAATTTTCACTTTATCCATAAAATCCAATAATTTAATATCTGCATAAGTACCATACGCCGAAACCACCGTACCTTTTGCTCCATCTTTACATTCTACCACAAAAACGACGGACATATCATCCGGATTAGAAATACCTTCAAAACGATGATATTCTACAATCGTCATGTCATGTGGCTGATACAATTTATTGCTATTCAAGCACTTAACACTATTGCCCGACATTTGAAAATCGCAGTCATAGCCACGATCTTGCAAGTCTTTTAAAGCAATTACCATCGTTGGATACCGATTAATGGCTGCACCTTTCATATTTTTTGCTGGCTTTAGTTTATAAAAGATTTTAAAATAATCTATCTTTCTATTATAACAATGCCCCTGCTCTTCGAGAGACATTAACAGTTGAACTTAACTTTATTACATTCCAAACTAAATAAAACGCTGCTTAGAACGACTTCTCAAAAGCGGATGATTGTCGGTTTTGTCCGCCACCAGCGGAATCCGACGCACACTGATATCAATATTGCGTATTGCTGTATTATTTTTATATTCGTACTTCATGTCTTCGTTGGTCGAAGTGCGCACCCCATCACAATAAGGCGTCATCGTCTGCGACTTCTTCTTTCCGATTTTCATACCTTTGATTTTCTTTTAGAACGAAGAAGCCATACAGATGTTCAAGGCGATATATCAGCTTAATAAGTTGATAAAAAATTGAAAACGAGCCGATTAGAGTTGCAAAGGAGTAATATGATACCCATGTAATTTCATAAATCGCAGTACGCCATGTTGCCCTGCCAAATGCGCCGCCCCTACTGCACAAAAAGTGGTTTGCTCCTGCACCAACAGCGCTATTCGCTTCGCCATCAACACATTACGATCATACAACAACAAGCGCCGCAAGCCGTGTGTGCCCCTGCGTGAGCCTTGATATAACTTGTAAATGTCGCCCTGCTCATACCACTGCGCCATTTTTAATAAATGATGCCGATAGCGCGAAAAATTGCGCACGGTTGCCAATAAACTTTGAACCTGATGCTGAATGGGAATAGATTGTAATATTTTGAGCTGCTCATGTAAAGTTTCTATGCCAACTCTTTTTTTTCCCTGCAAATTTGCGTACTGCCACAAATGTTCATCGAGCGATTCTGGCATGTTGCTGGCAAGCAGCCGTTCTTCAATAAGATTGGACAACAGAAGTGGACGATTGTATTTTAATAAATCGATATTAAAATGTAATGTTTTTTGTAAAACTCGACGAATTTTATCATATTTTTTAACGGGCATCAATTGATCCAGCGACATACCTTCCGGCAGCGCAAACAAACGTGGGTCAATTCCTTCGCCTGCATCTTGCAAGTCAAACTCTGCTGCATACGCCTCACACTGCGCAATGGCTTCATACACCTTGCCCAGCCGCTGGAACACCCGCGCGTCTTTCACGTGCATGGTGCCAAAAAGATAAGAAGTGCCGGGAAGCCCTTCCCCTGAAATCGCCCACAGCAATGTTTTTTTACTGGCTTTCATTACACCCTTTTTCCAGCGCCCTATTTTCTAAAAACAGCAAAGCCGCCCACCGAATCTTTCAGCAGCGACTTGTGTGTGTTTGAATCATGGATATCAAATCATAATTGTTGAATAAGGCTTTTATAAACTTTATAAAAAACCAGATTTTACATTAAAATTCAAATATCCATTCGTCCGTTTTATTCGTAGCGATACGGCAGCAGTTTAGAATCTTTCACTGTTGAAAGCGTCATCAAGGTCTTCAAACGCTCAATTTCTTCAATTTGTGACAGTGTTTTAAACAACAATTGCTCGTATGTTGGAATATCTTTACAAATGATTTTCATCAGGAAATCTGCTTCACCTGTAATGATGTAGCATTCTACAATTTCCTCGATTTCCTTGATTTTTTCCAGAAAATGATTGAGTGCATTTTCTTTTTGCCAAGCGAGCGATACTTGTACAAAAGTCTTGACATTCAAGCCAATAGACTGCGGATTTACCATTGCATGATAACTTTCGATAATGCCGCTTTGCTCCAGTTTTTTTACCCGCTCAAGGGTAGGCGCCGGCGACAATCCGATTTTCTTCGATAAATCCAGATTCGTAATTTTACTGTTCTCTTGCAAGATTTTTAGAATCTTGAGGTCAATTTTATCCAGTTTTTCTGACATGGGCTAAAATATTAATGTCTAATTAATTCATTTTTAGTAACTAAGGATCAAATAGTGCCATCAGAAAATTTCTACCGCTCTTCGTTCGTCATTGGCTTTCGTCATCCGACACCCATTTTGGCATTTACAAATAAAATGCAGCCGGAAAGTTAATAAACCTTTCTTAATTTTTTTTTATTGCGGAGAAACAAAATTTTTTGCAATAAAATTTTGGGCAAGTGGATGGCATTTTAAAAAAAATGCCGGAACAGGCAAATTCTCCTCTCCGGCATCTTTTATTCCAAATATCATTATGGGAAAATGCCCATATTGAGGTAATCGTTGCTTATTTTTAAGATGGCATTGGCGAATGCTGCCGTGCGCAAGTCTTCGATTCCAGGGTGCTGTTGTTGCACTTCCCGAATTTGCTGATACGCATTAATCATGGTTTCTTCCAGACCAGAACGCACCAAATCCACCTCGTCAGCGCCTCTCACCAGGTGCGCCCGCTCGCCTGAACTCAATGATTTGCCGGTCAGGCTTTCTACCATATCCACTAACTCTTGTGAATGCTGTTGGTCAAATCTTTTTTCCATTCGACCAAAACGCATGTGAGACAAGTTCTTTAGCCATTCAAAATAGGAAACCGTCACACCGCCTGCGTTCAGGAATACATCAGGAATGATGAGTGTTCCTTTTTGCAGCAGCACCCGTTCTCCTTCAAAGGTGGTAGGTCCATTGGCTGCCTCTGCAATGATTTTAGCCTTGATCCTGTCTGCATTTTCAGAATTGATCACATTTTCGAGAGCAGCAGGCACCAAAATATCACATTCCATCTCAAGAATTTTCTCCCGATCTTTCTTTTCTAAAAAAGTCGTTCCCGGAAAACCTTCAATGGTCTTGTGCTCTGCGCGATACGCCATCAAAGCGTGAATATCAATACCATTTGGGTTGTAAACAGCCCCTTCTACTTCACCGATGCCAATAATTTTGACATCCCCTTCGTCTTGTGAAATCATGCCAGTGTAAGACCCCACATTACCCAACCCTTGGATAATCATGGTTTTACCTGCCAAACCTGGCTGCATGCCAAGTTTTTTAATATCCTCTTCGAAGTTGAATGCCTCCCGAATGCCATAGTAAACGCCGCGACCGGTTGCTTCCGTCCTACCCCGTATCCCGTTTTGATTCACCGGTTTACCCGTCACACAGCCTGCTGCATCGATTTCCTCGCCCCGGAAGGTGCGGTAGGTATCCATAATCCAGGTCATCTCGCGTTCGCCGGTACCATAATCGGGTGCCGGTACGTCGATGGATGGACCAATAAAATTACGGCGAATCAATTCAGTCGTATAGCGGCGGGTTATTTTTTCCAATGCTTCCGGCGAATATTCCCAAGGGTTGATCTTCACGCCACCTTTCGCGCCACCAAAAGGCACGTCCACGATGGCACATTTGTAACTCATCAGCGCTGCCAGCGCCATTACTTCGTCCTGATTCACATGATTGCTGTAGCGAATCCCACCTTTTGTCGGGGTACGGTGATGGCTGTGTTGTACGCGGTATGCTTCAATGACTTTCACTTCGCCGTTGATATTTACCGGGAAATGAATTTGATAAACAGCGTTACAGACTTTAATTTGTTCCAGCAAACCCTGCGGCAGTTCGGTAAAACGCGCAGCCTTGTCGAAATAATTCTGTACGCTTTGAAAAAAGCTCACTTTAGGCTGAGTCATGATTTTTGATTTGGTTCTCTAATTTGGTCAGTTTTCTATCAAGGTAAATTAAAAACAAAACAATGCCAATGAAAACGGCAACAATTACAGCTACAACTACATACATTTTACCAATGCTGCGCATAAAATCTGCCTCTTGCGCCAGCGCCGGTTGCAGGCATATCAATTGTAACAGCAATCCGAATATCCATTTCAGTTTCATCGCATTCATTTTGGCGAGGTAAAACTCGCGTTATTTTTTTAAACTAGCAAAGTTTTTTTCCGAATAATATTCTGAATTTAAAAATTGAAAAAGTCCTTTTCGGGATTCTTCCACCATTCCATTTTTCCAAAATTCCACCCTTCCATTTTCATCATTGTCTGAATCAGAATTTTCAGAATTATTCCAACATTCCACCTTTCCATCCTTCCAACATTCCACCCTTAGCTCACTCCGTCGCCCAGTCGCTTACTTGCTCCTGCAATCGCTCTGCCCGATGCACCAATTGCGCAATCCACAGCCCAAACAATGCCCAGCCGATCACCGCCGGATAGAACACCAGACGCATCGTATTGTCCAAATCCTCACCTCCCAATGCCGGATTTCCGCCGTTTCCAGGATGCAAACTATCTGTCATTCTGGGAATTACATATATTAAAGGAATTAAAGCTGCAAATGCAAATATATTATATACCGCCGCCAATCGTGCTTTTTTCTCATAATCTTCAAACGCATTGCGCAGCACGAAATACGCAAAGTAAATCAACAAAGCAATCGCCGTCATATTTTGCTTCACATCCCAACTCCAGTAAGCGCCCCAGGTATTTTTTGCCCAAATAGCGCCCGTCACCAAGCCAAGGATGCCATAAAAAACGCCCACCCGCGTGAACGCCAACGCCCGCCGGTCCATCTCCGCATCAAAAGTGCGCAAGTACCGAACACTGTAATAAACGGAACCAATAAAAATGAGCACCATCGCCAGCCAGAGCGATACGTGGAAATAGGTATTGCGAATGGTTTCGCCTAAAATATTGCGAAATGGAAAGGTTATGCCGGATTTGGTATGCAGATTTTCAACGGGTGCATTCTGCCACGCTTGGGCACCTGCTTCGGGATTCAACGAATCCTGCGTTACGAATATCGCACTGGGCAACACCGAAGCGCCGTCAATAGAGTTATCTATAATTAAAGTAAAATCTTGAACACGTTCATTTACAGGCAGATAGGCAGGTATTTGAAAAACCGCTTCCAGTTGGCGGTCATTTTTTACTTTGATGCTTTGTGCGCCCAGCGCCCTTTTGTCATCCAACTTGAGCCAGGCACGAAGGTCATTTCCTGCTTTTTTATAAAAGGAATTGTACCCTTGAATTTGCAGTGTCACCTGCTCGCCCGTGCGCACGCTTTTTGGATTCACGGCAGTAATACCCGGTTTGAGCGGCAGCAACATGCCTGCAATCAACACGTACAACAAAATGACAACACTTAAAGCTTTCCACCAACCCTTTATCATGTAAAATGAATAATTTATAATGAAAGAATGAATAAATTATACACTGATTTTTAAGATTGTTAGGATTACCACTGATTAAAATCTTAAATAATCTTCAAAATCATAATAATCAGTGTACTATCAAAAGTCCCCTTGGGGGGATTTAGGGGGTCAGGGCTTAATCCTTCCACAAAAACGGGTACAGCACCAGCGCCAAACCCAGCAACAACAAATCAATGCCCACCAGAATCAGCACATCCTGTTCGATACTCGTGTCATTGAGCAAACGCAAAGCATTCGCAGAAATTTTAATCAATGTCATCAAAATCGGAATCACGAGTGGAAAACTCAGGATTGCCATTAAAGTCGCGCTGTTATCCGCCTTTGCGGAAATGGCTGAAATAAAGGTAAATGTAATAGAAAATCCGACACTTGAGAGCAAAATTGCCAGCACAAATTGTCCGAAATCTTTCACCGGATTGCCCGCTATCACTGCCAGCCCTATCCAACACAAAACACTTAACAACAACAATAGTGCGGCATTATATATTATTTTTGACAATAAAATGGCGATTGGATTGGCGAGGCTATAATAATACAACTGCCGGGCGCTGTTTTCCTGCACAAAACTTTTTACAATCGCATTGACCGACGCAAATAACGTAATGATCCAGAACAAAGTATTCCACACATTCGGCTCCAGCCGGATAAAAGCAGTATAAACAATAAATATGGTAGAAAATACATATAATAGAATGCCACTAAGGGCATATTTCATGCGCCATTCGAGCAAAATTTCTTTGCGCAGCAGTACAATTGTTTCTTTCAGCCAATTCATTGTCACAAAAATAGGTGCTTTCCGAGAAAATTCGTTGTTTTGTAACGACCCGATTGATTTTGAATTAAAATTTGACTCTATTTTTGCAATATAATGGATTTTTGATGTTGCGGCTCTTTATAAATTTATCGCTTATATCTATTTCGTTTTCCCTATTCGCTGCTGATGATGCCGTCTTTCTGGAAGTGCCTGCCCTGCCCGGAGATGGCTCTATTTCTATGCTGCGCCGGTATGAATTGGAACAGTATTCCTGCAATTTTGAGCAATTTTACAAACTCAATAAATTGTCTCAAAAGTCGGCATTACAGGTGGGAAAAAATTATTTTCTGCCCATTTTGGTTTATTCTTTTAATGGCAAAACTATTCGCAGCAGCGTAGGCATTAATGATTATGATAAAGCGTTGCGCATTCAGCAATACAATGAACGCATGCACGATGCGCAATTGCGGGAACAATCTTTCCGCTCGAATAAAATTTTGTGGGTACCCTATCATGAACTGAATTGTCCGAATCCTGATTTGAACCTGCCTAAGGCGGTCGAACCGGAGCCAGAATTAGCCAAAACCGGCAATCGAAATTTCCCGATTTTTGGCAAACAATATGCGCGTACCCCCTTGTCTAGCAGTAGATTACGCGGGAAAATTTTCTATATTTCAAGCGGACATGGCGGACCCGATCCTGGCGCTTTGGGCAAACGGGCTGGTCGCACGATTTGTGAAGATGAGTATGCCTACGATGTGTCGCTCCGCTTGTGCCGGCTGCTGATAGCGCACGGAGCAACGGCGTATATGGTCATACGTGATGATAATGACGGCATTAGAAATGATGAAATTTTGAAATGCGATCAGGATGAAACGGTATGGGGAGGCGAAAAAGTAAAATTTGGTCAGAAAGCTCGGCTTTTTCAGCGCTCCGATTTAATCAATGAATTGTACGAAAAGCACCGCCTGCAAGGGGTAGCCCAGCAAACGTTGATCGAAATTCATGTGGATTCGCGCAGCAAGGGCACGCGCGTGGATGCTTTTTTCTGTTATCGTGCTTCGAGTAAAGAGGGAAAACAGTTGGCAAATAATTTGCAATTGACATTTCAGAAAAAATATGCCCGGTATCAGCAAGGCAGAAGCTACCAGGGTAAGGTAGAAAACCACCGCGACCTGCACATGCTGCGCGAAACGAAACCGCGCTCGGTATTTGTAGAGCTTGCCAATATTCGCAATTATTCCGATCAGCAACGCATTGCATTAGCAAAAAACCGGCAATTGCTGGCGGAATGGTTGTTTGAGGGTTTGACTAAATAAAGCCTTATAAGGTGAGCGCCATGACATTATAGATCAATAATTAAATACGATGTATTACTTAATAACCCGATGAAATGCTATTTTTCTTTTGAAAAAAATACGCTTTCTGCGCTGTCACATCATCAAATGTAAGAATTTCACCCTCCGAATGGCGATGATAAAATGCCAGCATACCAAAATCGCCTGCGCATGCACCCGTGTGCATCAGCAATAAGCCCCACATTAGCCATTGTATAAAAATAGACGAAAAAAATAATATTATAATTGTGATTAAAGAAATTGTTACAAACGGTGCCAGCGCAACCACGCGAAACCCGCTGCTGCCTATCACAAAACGATCAGCTACTGCATAAAAATAAAATTTACGAAGATTGCTACCAAAAGCAACCTTAGGCGCGCCTACTATTTTGTAAGCGACCCCGTGAATAGCTTCGTGAATTGGAATAATAATAGTCAACGAAACGGCAAAACCGAGAAAAACGGCGTAAAATAAATTGCCAAATGTAATTTCTCCGGCGCTGATGTGTAAATATCCTGCGCCAATCATTACAATTACAATCAAAATATTCAATCCAATATAAGATCGTATAATAAAATTTGAGTATTGAAATTCTCGTTGCACAAAAGGAATCATCTCTGCATACGGCAACACTTCCAATTGTACATACTGCGATTCATCAAAAAGCTTGTCAATGCTAGGCTTCATCTTCTTCACGGTTCAAAGTTTCAGCAGTTGGGATAGACTCCTGCGCTTCAGTAGCTGCATCAGAAGGCAATATCATATTCTCGTTCTGACGATGAAAATCATTATCATGCTTTATAACAATACCGGCTAGTTTTCGTGCTTCCTGGCGCGGATTTTTCCACCAGTTGACCGACCAAACTGACTGATAAACAAGTCCTTGGCTCATAAAAAATTCTCGTTGTTCATTTTCCCAGATATAATCCGTAGCAAGAGTTTGCGCAAAAAAGCCATCTGGTTGTAATAATAAAGTAGGCTGCGAATCATGTATGCCCTTGACTAATAAAGACGGTTGTAAAATATCATGCCCAGCTTTCATGCGTGCTTCTCCCAGATAAGGCTGCAATCCCAACGCCACTTCCTGCGGAAATACAAGCGCCGCTGCCTCCGGTTTGCGCTTCTGCAACCACTTATGGAGCTGTTTTTGCAATGATGCTTTATGAATAGCAGGCACTTGATTGTATAATAAATAATGCGCCAGCAAGTAATAACCTGGCTTTTCCATTACATGTTGCCATTGTTTCAGGTCTTTCTGCGGAATAGAATTTGCAATGAATAACTCGCGCAGGGGGCGACTCATTAACAATTGCAAATGTTGTAACAACTCCGGCATATTTAATATTTCAGTATGCGTAGTAAGCGCTCCTTTAACGTTTTTGATGCCATATGTAGTAGAAACCATTAAAATATCAAAATGCTGCCCACGCAATTCATCCAGGTAAAAAACGCCTAATCCGTTGCGCTCCAACTGCTGGATTTTCTCGGCTCCAAATGACCATTTCTGCTTGATTTTCAACAGGTAAGATGCGATCAGATCGCGTTGTGCTATTGTAAAACACACGATTCCTACGGTCGGGAAAGTGCGCTGCGAAGTCGGTTTTACTTCATTTAGCAAATGTATAATATGCTGCGCCTCGTCCTCATTCGTGCCGCTTTGCTCATCGTATCGTCCATCTACTTGTTCAAAATGGATCGCAAACTGCTCATTATCTTGCATTTGCAATACATTACCCGGATTTTGACGATACAAATTTTCTAGCAGAGCGGTTGGCACCTCCTGCGCACTTGCCCAATCTGAAATGCTTGAATGCTGAGACAAAGGCAGCGCGCTCGATTCTTCAAAAAAGATCGCTTTTTTTGCCAAAAGAGCACTTGTTAATATTTCATTATACGTTAAATACTGTGCTTCATCTACTAAAACATAATCAAATAATTGATTAGCCCCTGGCAATGCAGTCGCCACCGCATGAGGCGTTGCCAGCAAAATAGGAAAAACGGCGCTGAATGCGCCCATAGCGGGCACGAGCAGGTCGGGCAAAGATTTATCTTTAGGAATGTCCTGATTTTTTTTGTCAAACAACAGCGTGAAAGCCGCACGATTATTACGTCGCAGCAATTTTAACGCTTCTTCTCTGTCCGATTTTATTTTTTGAGCAATTTGACCCGGCAGCAATTTTTTTAATTGTGATTCACTTTTCACAAAATCGGGTATTACATTTTCGTCAATTGTAAGCGACTGGTTTCCAAATAAATTTAAACAATTGTGCAAATACCAACTTTCAAATGCCTGCATCCAATCGTTGGGTTTTACTTTCACCAGCGCGCGAATGATTTTTGTTGCGTTTTCTGACAATTGCAACCAATGATGCTGCCAATTATAAAAAATATCATATTCACGAAGATACAAACGTGTATTTTCCAGTTGCTCAATGATTTCCTCCAAATATTTCTGCCTTTTCGGAATGGTAAGCATTTTATTTTCAAACGCTTCCTGATACAAGTGCAGGGTGTTTAGCTCTTCTATCAATTGATCCAGCCCGTTTTCCAACTCCGGTAGTTGTTCGCCAAGTCCGAGCTCTGTCCGCACATTTTTGGCACTCAACCGCTGCACTTCATCCTGCACCAACGTTGGGAATTGTTCGCGCCAATGCGCCAACTTTTTTTCAAATAAATCCAGGTTTTGTCGAACTTTCTGAATGTTTTTACCCTCGGCTGCTGGTGGAAATTGAAAATCGAAGGGCTTTTCCTGCTCCATTTTTTGCACCAAAGTCAAATAATGCGTTGCCACCTCATCGCGAGCCTCAAGAACCGATTTATATTTTCCAGAAAATACACCTTTTAATTTCAGCGAACCCGCACCAGCTTGCTCAAAATCAGCACCATATTTAGTAGAAAAATCCGCCATTCGATCATGCAACCGCACCAATATGTTAGCATACTCGCCATAGCTACCCTCGTACTGCGCCTCCAATCGGTCGGCGTAGAAATTGGTTTTTGTAATATAACGGTGGTGCAGCTTTTGCGCCTTTTCTAAAAATGTATGAATGTGTTGCGTTACAAATTGATAACCAGCAGATTGCGATTGTTTTGTAAAAATATCCGCATGCAAATTGCTCAAAGGATGCCGCAGTGTGTTGATTTTTTGATACAAAGGCTGAGACAATCGAATACCTTCCCGAAGTTGTAAAAATTCGTTATAATTAAATTTAAAATCATGTGTATGTAAATGGCTAGCAAGCAGTTCTTTGCCTTCTACCCGATTGCTGCGCAAGAACAAACCAACTGTTTCCGTCCAGTTGTTCGGACCAAAAATGGGGCGTCGCAGATTTTGATAAATTTCGTCCAGTTTGATTTTCAGGCGTTTAGACTTATCCAATGCTACCCGAAAAGCCGATTCATCAAAGTTGGAGGTTGACACTTCTGTATTGGCAATAGTGCGTAAAGTATTGATTATCATCGGTTTTTCAGTATTGCCCTCCTGTAATAAAAAGCTGTAAGGCAGCAGCCCCAAAGCTTCCAAACGTTTTTGAATTTGTCGAAGTGCACCCACATTTTCTGCTACTACCAGGCAACGCTTGCCATTGGACAGCGCATTCGTCAACAGGTGTACCAGCAGGTGCGTTTTGCCGGTGCCCGCCGCACCTTTGACCAACACTTTAGAATTATCGAAAATATGTTGTAATGCCGATGCCTGATAAGGATCGAGCGGCAAAAGCCCAAACGGGTGTTTTTGTTGAAATGGCGCTGCGGCTGTATCGGCGCTGGATTCGGGCGTTGCAGGCATTGCTTGTGGAGGAAAAAAGCCAAGCACACCTGACCATTGAATGCCGTCTTGTTCAAAAATTTTTTCCAGCGAAGCCGCCGTGGGCGCTGGCGTCAATGCTATATTTTGACTCAAATTTTCGCTGCCAAGCATGGCTGCTACTTCCGTACAACAATTGACCAGCACTTCTGGGGTAGCTTTTCCGCTTTGAATCACATTTGCCAGTTTTGGTT
Source organism: uncultured Saprospiraceae bacterium (assembly GCA_964517145.1). GTDB lineage: Bacteria > Bacteroidota > Bacteroidia > Chitinophagales > Saprospiraceae > JADJNW01. Next base: position 15,372 of record CAZFBN010000071.1, on the reverse strand, counting down.
CTATGTCCACCGAAAATTCCTGCTGAAGCATCGTCACCAGCGGGCGATTGTACACCACGCGATCGGTATCGCGATGCGTCAGAATCCAGGTGCCGGGCGTCTCAGGTGCAGGCGTAAGGTTGATCTGCCAGGTAAAAAGCGGCGCGGCGATGCGATGCTCTCCCTGCGTCCAAATCAATAAAGGATATGAGAAACCTAATATAGGTAAACCCTTGACTCTTTCATGGTTACGTGCGCTGAAGTACAAATGCTGCAAGGTTTCAGCAGCCTGAAAATCTGGTCGGAAAGACAATTGCACTTGCCCCTGCTTCAACAATTGACTAAGCCAGGCGTAGGCAAATTTGGGGTCGCTCGTGTCCAGGGTGGTGAGGTCCAATAAATTGGATTGCCCCGGCAAAGCGTAAAAATATACTTGAGAAGTATGAGTGGATAGCACGTCTCTGTCTTGCATTTTAATAGATTGTTAATTGCTGATTTTCAATCAAATAGTACACTTTGTTCCCCTTTGTCGCTTTTTACGCTTGCAGCACCAGGGAGAACGATCATTCCATCAACAATTCTGTTCAACTGATTAATAATCAAGCAATTGGTCATTTTTAATTATTCATTTCACGTTTTGCAACATTGATGGCTTTTTCAAGGGGTCATGTCCCCTTGAAACACTGGAAATTTTAGGTCTTCTTCTTTTATCATACATTGTGTAACACAACCGACTATTTATTTATGAATTTAATAATAAAAAATGAATAAGGAATCATTTTGAATACTTGCGACTCCAAATATACCAAAATTCTGTAAAGCCAAAACTTTTGAACACATGCGTATGCTTTTATTCAAAATGTGCGCGTAATTTAATTGTTATAATTCGATTTATTAAACAAAAGAAAAAGGCGGAATGTCAGACACGCATTTTAACAAAAATTTATTTCAAATTATTTTCAGAATTGCCCATTTCGCTGTACATTATGGCTTGAAAATCAAAAAGTTGTATTGTATAATCTTTTTTACTTTTTGGGCTTTCAAGGTTAAACAAAATAAAATGACTAGGTATGGTACCTCACATTGCGGTTATTGTGACCGATTCTGACCGACGTATTTTGTGGGTCAACGAAGACTTTACTTACATCACAGGCTATGCTTTGACGGAGGTTTTGGGCAAGAAGCCGAGTATTTTGCAAGGACCCAAATCGGAGCGAGAAGCGGTGCGCCGCATTCGGAAAGGCTTGGAAAGTCAGATGTCTATTAAAGACGAGATTACCAATTACCGGAAAAACGGAGAGGAATACCCTTGCAGACTCGTGATTCATCCTATTTTTAATGAAAATCGAAAATTGACCAATTTTATTGCGTTTGAGGTGGATGGCAATGCCGTGCAGGAAGACGATAAAATTCCATTGTTACAATTGAATGAAAAGTACAGCAGTAGCAGCCTGAAAGGCATTGAAGAGATGAAGTTGTATTATCAATTAAAGATATTGATGGAGACAGAGAAATTGTACCTCGATCCAAATTTGACGCTGAAAGAAGTAGCTGATCGCCTTTCTACCAATACAAAGTACCTCTCGCAAGTGGTCAATCATCATATTGGCACTAATTTTCAGAATTTTTTAAATGAATTTCGTGTTTCGGAGGCGAAAGATAAAATTATGCAGGAAGAATTTAATAATCTGACCTTGTTCGGCATTGCATTGCAATGTGGATTTAAAAATAAATCTACTTTTTATAAAGTTTTTAAAGAAATAACAAGCATCACGCCGCGAGAATACATTAAGCATACGCGTAAACTCGCCTTTATTGAAGATTAAATTTAAGCTAAGCTTCTCCAATAGCCGCTCTTATAAGAGTCTGTCCGTATTTACGAATTCAGACAGCGCAAATCGCCAAAAAATTGCTTTTGCCGGCGAATACGGCGATCTTTATACCAAGACAAACAGAAAGCATGAGCGGTATAAAAGATTTAGCGATTTTGATGCACTGGGTGGATAACAGCAAGCAATCCACACTGGAGGCGTCTTTATTCAAAAAGAGAAAAGTACCCCGTGAGCGCCAGCTCATACTCAATGATTTGAAAGAAGAGACCGACCGAGGCAGCGCAAGCGCCTCCTTAAAAAACGGGTTAAGCCGTCAAAAAGACAAAATGACCCGATGAGTGTCTCTCTTATTTACCAAAATGCTTAAATATTTGCTTTATTTAATTTGTATCACTTATTTGCTCCCCGATTTGATTGCACCGCCGCTTACTTTTTCGCCATTTTTATACAAATATTCTGTGGTTATTTCACCATTTGGATTGTAGGTTCGGTAATACCCATCCTGCACGCCATTTTTATACTCGGCAGTTGTTTGCAATTTTCCATCCTGCAACGCGTAGAGTGCATACACGCCATCCAGCTTTCCATTTTTATAATTAGCTTCTTCCAGCACACGAGCGAATCGAAATTTTCCCCAGTACCCATGTAGCTGGTCATCCTGGTAATAAGCGATCATTTCCGTCTGCCCCCCTTCGTTCAATTCCATGTACACGCCATTTAGTTTGCCATCTTTATAAGTTGCCAGTTTATTGATAAAATTTTTAGGTGCATGCTCATACAAAGCCCAAGAGCCTACTTTTTTGCCGTTTTCAAAATAGCCCACTTCCAGCAAATGCCCGGCGCTGTCGCGTTTAATGGCTTTTTGCCAATTCGTCCCCGGCACCGCTTCCAACTCATACGCCTTCAGGTTTGCAGTGAGCCCAGGTGCAGGCGTTGTTGATACCGCTTCGGGCTGGGTACTCGTAGGAGCTTCATTTTTAGAAGAACAGGCTGCCAGGAATACCAGCATTATCAGAAAAACCAGATTTTTCATAGGATCATCGCATTTTTTTGGTTAAAAAACATTGCAAATTTACTTTTCCAACCGACATCCGAAGAAAATCATACCTTTTTTGTTGAAGCAAAAACATTCCTTTGACAGATTTTCCCTACAAAGTGTATTTTAGCGAAGCATTGGCTGGGTGCGCTTTGAATAGACGTCCATTTTTCACCAAAAACCATATACTTGCATGCGAACTGGCGTTTTGATTTCTATCTTTATTCTAACCTTGAGTGGCTACGGCTTGTACCGTTTTTTTTCACAACCTCAGCAGCCTTTTCACGCCCACTTGATGTCCTTGAATACCCAAGAAGTAACTTCTTTATTGATTGAAAAACCTGGTAAAGCCGAAACCTCCATTTTTCGCGAATCCAACGGCTGGATTGCTTCCAACGGACAGATAAACCTCAAGGCTTCTCCGACAATGATTCAAGCCTTGTTGCAAAATTTATCCCAAATCACCATTCAGGAGGTAGTGGCTACGGAGCGCAAATTCTGGAAAGTGTATGGCGTGGATGCCGCGCAGGGTGTGCATGTGCGGGTTTATCAAGGCACTGAGTTATTAGAAGATTTTATCATTGGAAAATCCGACACGGACCCAACCACCCAATCTCCCATTTCTTATTTGAGACTCACTAAAGGTGAAGAAGTCTATGCCGTACCTGGCAACTTGGCGCTGGATTTCAATCGCGATTTTACCGCTTTCCGCAATCGCTTGGTTTTGCAAATGAATCCGAATGTAGAAATAGCTGCTTTAGAGCTTCATACGCTTGACACAATACTGCAATGGGTACACACCGCCGAAGGCTGGAAAAATCATGCGGCGGTTTTGGATTCTATGAAAATGGAGCGCTACCTCCAACCATTGCAATATGTTGCTTCCGATGCTTTTGCCGACGATTTTGATGAAGTGCAGGGTAGTAAATATTTGTATCAAATTTTAATTATTACAAAAAAAGACAATACTGAGCCGTTCGTCATCACTTGTTATCGGGATACCACCCGAAAACCGACGTTCATCATCCAATCCAGCCAAAACAAAGAAACTTTTTTTGCCAGCGATTCGCTTGGTATTTATCATACTATTTTTGGAAAAGTGAATGATTTTAATAAAAATGTAAAAAGAGATACCACCTCCTTGAGATGATACCTCTTTCTTGCATCAGATGATCGAAAACACATCAACATATCCTAATCCATTAAGCCAATCCGATCATCTATGGCAACTTTTAGCTTACATTTTTGGCAACAAAACTCTGTCAATTACGTGAATCACGCCATTGGACTGCATCACATCGTAGGTACTAATGTTAGCGATATTACCCGCTTCATCCTTCACCTGAATGTTGCGAGCGCCGTTCATCATGGCAGTCAAAATGCCGCCGCTCACAGTTTTTACAGTGGCTTTACCATTGCCTTTTTTAATTTCGGCAGCGATAGCGTTGAAATCAAGCTTTCCGGCAACCACATGGTACGTCAAAACAGTCGTCAAAGTACCTTTGTTTTCAGGCTTCAGCAAGGTTTCAACCGTTCCTTCGGGCAGGTCTTCAAACGCATTGTTCACCGGCGCAAATACAGTAAACGGTCCCTTGCCTTGCAACGTTTCTACCAAGCCTGCTGCTTGCACCGCTGCCACCAAAGTGGTGTGGTCTTTTGAATTGATGGCGTTTTCCACGATGTTTTTCTTAGGATACATCGCTTCTCCACCCACCATTACCGTGTTTTCAGTCATCGGCTTTTTAGCCGGTGTACTTTGAGCTGACAGTTTACCAATGCACAGGAATGTCAGCACAGCTACTGCTGCGAAGATTACATTCTTCTTCATAATGTTTTTAATTGATTTTAGATAAGAATTGAATAAATTTGAAATCGAAACAGTACTTTTGATAAAATGTTTAAAATAAATTTTCCACTTTTTGAAATTTAATTTACTTTCAATCAAAAAAGTAAATATTTTTACAATTACTATTTAGCAAATCAGCCAAAAAGTAAACAATCCTATCCATTTATTAAAGAAACCTTACTTATTTAATGACAAACAGATATACGGGTGCTGCCCTGGTAGTCGGTTTGGAGGTCAAAAGATATTAACTTAATCTTAACAAGATGCCATAGATTTTGTGGCTGGCTAGTGTGATGTTGACATTAAAATTTTTTGCAATAGTTCTTGTCCTAATTCCCGATTCAGCTGCCCATCGCGCACCAACGCGACGAATCGAACCTGACAGTAATATGTCTCCGAATCGGCTTTGGTGGGTTGAAACGGCACTGGCGGCAAGTCTTCCAAATCGTGCACGTGTGGATACACCAGTACGCTGTCTTTCGCATTAAAATATTGATTGTACACGAATAGCTGCCGCAAATCTTCCATCGTAGGACTCACTTTTTGCAGTTTTTTCCATTTGGTATCAATTACAATGACTTGATTATCAACCATCAAAACAATATCCGGTTGAATTGGACGGCGATTCCAAAATGGCTTGGGCACTTGTCGTTTCACCAACTTATTTTCATGCACTGCACTTTGTAACTGTTTGAAAATGAACCATTCAAATAATTGATTCATATCGAATAAGATGGCGAGCACCGGCAGCTGCCCCATGCGTACATCGGGTTGCAATTGTTGCAAAATGAGTAAGGCAGTTTGCAGCGCACTTTTATATCGCAAGGAATGTCGATTGAAACGCAGTTTTTCCAAGGCTGGTAAGGCATTGCGCCAAGGCGCCATCGGAGGAAATTGTTGATATAATGATTGTAAATAAACGGCGATTTCATTGCGCAGCGGCATTGTTTTTAATACTTTCAACGCGCTGTAAATCAATTGATTAAAAGAATTTTGATAAGTATGTTTAAAAGTTTGAGTAAAAAAACGATCCGGTCGGGCAGCATTCATTACAAGCTGTTGATTCATTAAAATCTTTCCTTTAAAAAATTGCTGGTTTTTTTGTTCCAACACATACGTCCGCATCAAGCCCTCGCGCAGCAACTGCTCCACTTTATCTAAAAACTGCAATATGTAAATATCTAACAAAGAGCCTTTTCGATCTTTCAAATGCGCAATTGCACGACTTTCTGGCGGCAGCAACCCACATACGCGCAGCAAATCCACCAGCACTTGTTGTATCGGTGCATCGCTATTTTCGTCTATTTTGGGCAAAATTTCAATGGTCAAATTCCCCACTTGCAGCACACCGACATACTGTTTAAATTGCACACCATTGTGTAAAATCTTATAATAACGCTCAGCATTTTGCTGCGCAAAAATCACCAACGCTTGCCACTGCGCCTGCGACAAATCTTTACCAATCTTTATTTTTTGATGCTCAAAAACTTGCATCATATCGCTGACCATCCGCGCAGATTTGTTAATAAATTCGATCTAAAAATGTATCAAATAATATAAATGTGAATAAATGCCTCCTCGGTTAATTCTTCTAACGGGCACAATTCATAAAGCCGTTTTTCTGTCAACTCGCCTACATACGGGTGATCGAAAGGCGCAAAAGTCACTTCTACGGGCTTTTCCCGAATAAAATGCTTACCCAGCACGAGTCCGATTTTGGCATAATCATTAAAAAAATACTCTTGTAATAAGGGGATAATATTTTGACTAAATACTTGCTTCAAATCCTCCAAATTCTCAATATTCAAAAAATAAGCGTGACCGATGCGATGGTCGCGGTCAAGTAATAATTCGATTCGATCATTTAGCGTTTGTAATAATTTTGCTAAATCTACTCCTTGTACAATCGGTTTATTTGCTGATTTTGTAATTATCTGCGGGTCGGGCGCAATTTCTTTAAATGCGAAGCGACGCCGAAGCGCAATATCGAGTGCATCCACACTGCGATCGGCAGTGTTCATCGTGCCAATGAGGTACAAATTGGGCGGCACGGCAAAATAAGTTTTAGAATAAGGCAACACGACCCTAAGCGCTTCGCTACGCCCCTCGCGTTTGTCCGGCTCTAGCAAAGTCAGCAACTCTCCAAAAATGGCAGACACATTACCGCGATTAATTTCATCTACAATGAGTACATAGCGTTTGCATTTGGCGAGCAGGTTATCGGTGAGTTTTGGCAATTCCTCCAATTCTGGCAAAGCACCCGCCTTCACATTTTCTGACAATTGTGCTTCTTCCCGATACACTTGTTCAAACCCTTTTAAAGTGGCAAAAACTACGAAATTCACTTCTTGCTCACTGTCTTTCAGGGTTTTATCAAGATACTCATAGGCGGATTGAATATTTTCCGCTAACGGAAATTTTTGATATAACTTGCGTAATAAAGATTTTTCGACCGTAGTGGTAGTAAATGAAATGGGCTGCCGCACTGCCAAATCGCCATTTTGTTTTACTTGATGTAAAAATAAGCGCTGCTGGTCTGCTGTTTCAAAATATTTAAAATTATCACTTTGTAAATAATCCAAAAAAGCATGATATAACTGATTGAATTGCAATTGTTTTTGCTCCTGCGGGCGCTCTTGAATCAGGGTTTCTACCACACACAAATGCGCACTTTGAGCAAGCAAGCGAAAAATGCCCAACTCAATAGCATAAGTCAGGGTGCCTTCGGGCAAAGTGACGGGCTTCATGCCCTCCACAAAGTCTTCATAACCAAAGGATTGGTGAAAGGTCACAAATGAAATTTGCCCTTTGCTGACATAATCGTCAAAACGGCGGCGCAATTCCTGTCGGTTTTCCAACGCCAGTTCTTCCAAGCTGCGATTTTCAATAATGGCGACCGCATGATTGACCGTTTGAAAAGTTTTTCCGGTACCAGGCGGACCATGTAAAATCAAATTTAGCGGAAAATGAGGCAACCCCGGCGCTTCTGGCTGATACGAAACGGACGGTTCTGCCAGCACATCCATCTGCTGTGCCATTATTTCCAAGGCTTTGTATTGTGCTTCTGTAGCCGAAAAATTGGTGCCAGGCAGACCTGCATACAATTCTACAAAAGCCGGATTGCCCATGAGTAAGTCGCGCGTAATCGGTTTGTTCCAAAAATTATATTCCACCCGCAGCTTCACCCTTGCATTTTCCTCAATTTCGGTTTTAAAAAAAACACTTTCCTCTGGCGCAGCCTTCATTTCACTCACTTCCGATGCCACTGTCGCCAAACCATAGCAGCCCGCTTCTTTGCCACTTTGCCACAAAATCACTTTATCGCCCTCTTTGATTTCCTGTTTGTGCGCTGTCACAGCGAATGTTTTTAACGCATCTGCGCGCAACGCATCGCGCAATCGAAACACTTGAGGATTTGCTTGAAACAACCAATAATTTGCCATACTTGATTCATGCCGCTCAGTAGAGCCAGGCGTATTTTGTATTTATACAAATGTTTAAGTAATAGCGAAAAATACACGGAAAAGTTTAAAAACAAAGCATTCTCTCTTTTCTAAAATTTGTACCTATTTATTTTTCAATGAGATAAAAATATGTAAATTGACTCTTTTATAAAGCTCAAAACGTAGATTGCAATGAATTTGCATGTCCAACGCACCGACCATACCACCATCCTCCCCTTTCGGCAATTATTTTTGCAGGAAAATAATTTTCAAATTCGGTATGACGCCTGCCATGAGCGGGGTTGGACGGATTCTTACGCGTTGTACGTAGAGCAGGTGCTGGTGGGTTATGGCGCTGTGAAGGGTCAGGAAATTTCGGAGCGCAATACTATTTTTGAATTTTATGTCCTCCCGCCTTACCGCCACTTGGAAAGTGTCCTTTTTAAATCATTGTTGGATGCTGCCAACGTTCCTTTCATTGAGTGCCAGAGCAATGATGTGCGACTGTCTTCTATGCTGTACGAATTTGCGCAGGGGATTCGCTCTGAGGTCATTTTGTTTGCCGATCATTTTCAGACGCATTTCAACCAATCCGATGTACTATTTCGACGAACGATGGAAGCAGATTATCACACCGGCTACAAAGCTAAAAATATGGGCGCCTATGTGTTGGACGCTGCCGGTGAAATCATTGCTACCGGTGGTTTTTTATTGCATTACAACAAGCCGTTTGCCGATTTGTATATGGATGTCAAAGAAACGCATCGACAGCAGGGATGGGGCACTTTTATTGTACAAGAGTTAAAAAAAGAGTGCTACCGCAATGGAAGGGTACCCGCCGCCCGTTGCAACATTCAGAATCAAGCATCCAAAGCCACACTCCTAAAAGCAGGTTTTAAAGTAGTGGGTTATATGTTATTGGGAAAAGTAAAAAAGTGAGCCGCCTCGCACATTTGGATTCTTTTACAAAAACAGCTATTTTGTGTTGGTAATGTAATTTTTAGAACCGATTTATTAATTTTTTTTTTGAAATTTTTCAATTCTTTCATCACTGTTTATCATTACTTTACAAAACTCTGCTCTTGATTTGCGCAGCAAACAAAAACACAAATGAATCGTATTGATCGTCTTTTTGGTATTCTCACCCTGCTACAATCCAAAAAATACGTGCCCACAGAGCAAATTGCCACGAGGTTTGACATTAGTGTGCGCACAGTATATCGCGACATCAAATCGCTGAGTGAGCAAGGCGTGCCAATTTGTTTTGAAGCACAGAAAGGTTATCATATTATCAACGGTTATTTTTTACCGCCGGTGTCTTTTACTTCGGAAGAAGCCAACGCCCTGCTGCTCATGGAACGCCTGGTGAGTGGTTTTGCGGATCAGTCCATTCAAAAACATTATTCGACTGCGCTGAATAAAATAAAAGCAGTATTGCGTCATTCTCAAAAAGAAAAGTTGGAAAATCTGAATGACAATATTCGATTGCAATTGCCTGCTTGTTTTATTCACAATTTTGAATATTTGTCGGTGTTACAAAATGCCATCGCCGCCAAAACCATTGTAGATATTGAATATAAAAATAAACAGGAGGTGAGCAGCAAGCGCCGGGTGGAGCCTATAGGATTGGTTTTTTACGCATTTAGTTGGCATTTGATCGCCTGGTGTCATCAAAGACAAGCATATCGCGATTTTAAGGTCATCCGCATTCTCCATGTCATTGCGACGAGCATTCCTTTCCAAAAATCAGATCATATAGAATTGAATGATTATATGAAGCTATTGCCGGTAGATTATTGATAAAATTTTGTTATTGTCAGAATCAGGATTCTCAGGATTTCCAGAATTGTTCCGCTATTCCATCCTTCTTAAATTTTCATTTTTTCACTTTTTTGAAATTTGCACTGCCATAGGGTTGTCAGTGGTCACGCCTACCTTTGTATCGAAACAAAAAACAACTCGAATGGAAATAATTCCGATGTTTTTAAAAGAGATGGAGCAAGAAGCTCAAACCACCCGCAAAATGCTGTCGCGCGTACCCACGGAGCAATTGGACTGGCGCCCGCACCCAAAAAGCATGGACATGCGCGAACTGGCAACGCACATTGCGGAGATTCCAGCTTGGGTCAAGCTTGCGCTCACCACCGATGAACTGGATTTTGCGAAACAGCCTTACACGCCAACGCCGATTCACAAGGCTGAAGAATTGCTCGAATTATTAGAAAAATCGCTCACCGAAGCCCGGTCGCATTTGGAAAAAGCGGAGGAAGCAGATTTGTTGCCCAACTGGACGTTGCGCAATGGCGACGAAATTTATGATGTCTCTACCAAAGCAGAGGTCATCCGACACGCATTTTGCCAAACGGTACACCACCGGGCGCAGCTAGGGGTTTATTTGCGATTGCTCCATATCCCGATTCCGGGCAGCTATGGTCCGAGTGCAGATGATTTGGAAAATTAAAGTATAATATCCTGTCTTTGAGGTTGTAGCCAGCGAATGGTTACAGCCTTTTTTGTTTTTACAAATCGGAGCTTTCGGAATTTTCAAGTGTGAATCGTTCTCTTGTAAATTATTAAAAATCAATTCAAACTTGTAGAACGAATGGCAGTCAACTCTGAGCCGGTGCATCCGCCGTTGTATGTAAAATTATCATTGATTGTTCTTGGCATGTTGGCGTTTTTTTACATTTTGTATATAGGGCGGGTCATTATTGTACCAATTGTATTTGCTACGCTCATCGCAATTTTACTTAATCCTGTTGTCAATTTTTTTTGCAAAATTGGCATCAATCGAATTTTAAGTATTACCATAGCCGTGCTGCTCACGCTGGCGCTGGTGACAGGGTTTATTCATTCATTACCTGGCAAGCGAAAAGCTTTAGCGATACTTTTTCTCAATTGGAAGGTCGTTTTAATTTGTTTTACAATGAAAGTGTCGCCTGGGTAGCAGAGGTTTTCCGCATTCCTGCTGAAGATATGCCGCCCATTACAAAACAAATTTTTAGACTTTTGCGAAAACGAACGCGTAAAACCGTAGAGTGATTTTTTATTTAAACACTCAAAATAAGTATTTTACAAAACAAAGTATTATTTATATATTTTTTATTCCAATAGCAAAATAATTGTATTTTTCAATTTTATTAAAATCTGATGGTTAGGTAATTACAAAACGTACAATGAATAATTTAAAATATTTCATTAAAATTATTTTTTTCATATAATAAATCTTACTAAAATGAATATCTTTTTGCAAAAAAGGAAACTTATTAAAAAATAATTTTGTACTTTTCTCATGTAAATTTCTTCTAAACCCATCAAAACATCAAACATGAGAAACTGCCATACGATTCGCCATTTTTTGCATAGCAAAGCCTGGATTGTTTCTATTTTCTGCGTTTTTCATTTGCCCGTTTATTGCCAGGATTATGATCTAACCGGTTTTTGGCAAACGGACAATAACACGGAAGTGAGCCATTTTATTCGTCAGGTTGATAATGAAATTTATTGGTACATGTCCAATCCGCCTGGCAATTTTAATGTTTTCCACGGTACGATTGTCGGCAATATCATAACCGGTAAATGGATTGGGCTGCCCGGAAGCACGACGCTTTCGGAAGGGACACTAGCTATCCGCATCGAATCGGATAATCGGCTCAGCAAAATTTCAGAAAGTGGCGCGCAGGTTTACAGTGCAAAGTCATGGACACGCAATTTTCAAATAAACCCGAATGGATCATCGGGAAATACCAGTCGTAAAGACCTGCTGGAGGAAATCACGGTTTCGTCTATGAGCAGCCAGCCGGTGGCGAGTAAAATGATTTTTGAAAATGGTAAAAATTATATCATAGAAGCGCGCGGCACATTTAGTTGCACTACCGGAATGCCTGCCTGTATTGACGCTGCCTGGTGCTTCGCGCCTCGTTGCACACGCAATGACCCATGGGGCGAACTGATGATTGACGGCGTCAGTTTTCATACCATTGCCGCGAATACGGTACCCTATCGCGATGACCACGTGTATCGCATCAATTATTTGGGAAGAGGCAAGCAGGCTATTTTTGGCATTTATGATGCTGTGATACTCAATTCCTATGCCGATAATAATGGAGCGCTAACGGTGCGGATTTATCAGGCGAAGTAAATATTTTAAAAAGAATGGCGTGAATGTAATAAAAATTTACGTTTACGAAACTTTAAAAGTTTTGTAAACGTAAATTCTTAACCATTACCAAGCAAATAATAATTTTATAGAAAAACGTTATAACAATATAAAATTTCCCTTTACCCTAAGTCAATTCTTCTCTCTCAGCGCCGCCTTCAGCACTTCCTCCATCCGACTAACGTAATGAAAATTCAAGCCTTTGATGTAGGCTTCTTTAATTTCTTCAACGTGCTTTTGATTGTCTTTACACAGCACAATTTCTTTCATGCCCGCGCGCTTCGCCGCTAAAATTTTTTCTTTAATGCCCCCGACCGGTAACACCTTGCCCCGCAAAGTAATTTCGCCCGTCATTGCCAAATAAGGTTTCACCGGCTTTTTTGTAAATGCAGAGGTCAACGCAGTGAGCATCGTGATGCCCGCCGAAGGTCCATCTTTAGGAATAGCGCCTTCCGGCACGTGCAAGTGAATGTTGTAATTTTCAAAACACTCCTGCGAAATGCCCAAGTCCTCTCCTTTGGCGCGAATGAGGCTGAGCGCAGTCGTAGCCGATTCTTTCATCACTTCGCCCAGATTACCGGTCAAAGTCAGCCCACCTTTGCCTTTGCTAAGGCTGCATTCTACAAACAGGATTTCGCCGCCCACTTCCGTCCAAGCCAAACCGACCGCTACGCCTGGCGTTGGCTCTTCTTCATACATGTCGCGCGAAAAACGCGCTGGTCCTAGTATAGATGCGATTTCTTCCGGTTTCAGACTGATGTTATAAGGCTCTTCCATCGCCACTTTTTTAGCAGTAGCCCGCATCACACCTGCAAGCTGCCGATCGAGCGAGCGCACACCAGATTCACGTGTATAATCCTGAATGACACGCTTTAACGTTTCATTAGAAATTTTAATTTGTTTAGCTTCCAACCCATGTTCCTTGCGCTGCTTGGGCACTAGATGTCGCTTGGCTATTTCCACTTTTTCTTCCATGGAGTAGCCGCTGATGTCAATGATTTCCATCCGATCCAACAAAGCAGGCTGAATGGAACTTAATGAATTGGCGGTTGCAATAAATAAAACCTTCGACAAATCATATTCTACCTCTAAATAATTATCATAAAATGTGCCATTTTGCTCAGGATCAAGCACTTCCAACAAGGCAGAAGAAGGATCGCCGCGAAAATCTTTACCCACTTTATCAATTTCATCCAAAATAAACACCGGATTGCTCGACCCCGCTTTTTTCAAAGATTGAATAATGCGCCCCGGCATAGCACCAATATACGTTTTGCGGTGCCCGCGAATCTCCGACTCATCGTGCAAGCCACCAAGTGACATTCTGACAAATTTGCGCTTCAATGCTCGCGCAATGGACTTTCCCAACGAAGTTTTTCCAACCCCCGGAGGCCCCACCAAACACAGAATCGGCGCTTTCATATCGCCCTTTAATTTCAAAACCGCCAGGTGCTCCATGATGCGGTCTTTGACTTTTTCCAAACCAAAATGATCCGAATCCAACACTTCCTGCACGCGCTTGAGATTAAAATTATCTTTGGTAACGACCTCCCACGGCAAATCCAGCAACAACTCGACATAAGTGGTCTGCATGCCATATTCGGCGGCTTGCGGGTTCATTCGGCGCAGCTTCATCAGCTCTTTTTCAAATACCTCCTGCACCTGTTTCGACCATTTTTTCTTTTTCGCCCGCTCCGCCATTTCTTCGATTTCCTGCTCTTGCGGGCTTTGTCCTAGTTCTTCCTGAATCGTTTTCAGTTGTTGATTCAAAAAATAATCGCGCTGTTGTTTTTCTAAATCGCCGCGTACTTTATTTTCAATCTGATCTTTCAATTCTAACAATTGCAACTCGCTGTGCATTTGTCGCAAAATGAAATCGGCTTTTTCTCCTAAATCATTGAATTCCAGTATTTGTTGCTTGATAGGAATTTTAGATCCCAAGTTGGAAGCAATGAAGTTTAACAAGAAATTATGGTTGGTAATATTTTTTAACATCACCAGCGCCTCCTGTGGAATGTTCGGCGAAAGTTCAATAATGTCTCTGGCAAGATCGAGAATAGAAGAGATAATTGCTTCAAATTCAAGCTTATTACTAGCTTTTATGTAATCTATAATCTCCACGCGCCCTTGCATATAGGGATTTTCACGTAGCATTTCGACCAACGTAAAACGGCGGCGCCCTTGAATGATCGCTGTTATGGTGCCGTCGGGCATTTTCAACAATTTCAGAATGCGCGCAATGGTGCCGACGCGATACAAATCCTCGGCACGTGGCTCTTCCACACTGCTGTCTAGCTGCGACAACACTGCAATCACGCGCCCATGATCGTAAGCTCGGTTGATGGCTTTGATAGATTTATCGCGCCCTACGGTAATCGGAATGACAATACCAGGGAAAAGCACTGTATTTTTGAGCGCCAAAACAGGAAGGGTTTCAGGAAAAACCTCATCGCTTTTGGTCTCGTCCTCGTCGTCAATAGAAATCAGCGGCAAAAAATCGCCATCATCTTCAAATCGCTGGTGAAATATTTCTTCGAACATAATTTGTTTTTCGGCTATCTACCTGTTAAAGATAATCCAACCCGGATGAAAATGTCAAGTTGGCAGGGAAATTTATTTCAAATCCCTTCAGATAGCAAGTCAACTTCTATGCCAATCGAATTGGAGGCGCAAAAGTATTGATTCCTTCTTAAAATTTAGACAAAACGGCAGCTTTGTTGTAATTTCTTAAATACCAGAAAACATGAACCAAATTCAATTTTATGCTACTTCTACTTCCTCTGGCTTCTTTACTTCCACTTCTTCCTCGTCTTCCACCTCATCGATCTCCAAACGCAGATTCTCAATGATAAACTCCTGCCGCTCCATCGAATTCTTACCCATGTAATAGGATAAAATTTGATCCAAATTGGCATCTTCATTCAGTACCACCGGGTCAAGGCGAATATTTTCACCAATAAAATCGCCAAATTCATCGGGCGAGATTTCTCCCAAACCCTTGAATCGCGTGATTTCTGGCTTGCCTTTTAGTTTTTTAATCTTCCATATGATTCACTGTTAAAAATACATAATTTACT
>CAZFBN010000070.1:0-27112 GCA_964517145.1 uncultured Saprospiraceae bacterium | reverse complement strand
GTTATAATTTGGTTTTATTTGGTTAGGGCTGAGGTAGTGCATTCTGCGCTGCCTCTTTTTTTTGTGAAAATTTTTAAGCTTTTTTGCAGTCAATAGTAAATAGTCGAAAGTCAATAGTCAACAATTGTCAGTCAACAATCGTCAGTCGATAGTCAATTTGATATTCAACTGGCCTGTCTTTCAAATTACAAAAATATTTAAAGCGGATTGAACCTGCTTTTGCTAAAAAAACGTATCTTCGTCGCACAAACACGGAGCTTGCCGCATCTATCTACCAAAGCAAATCTGCTATTGAAATTTTTTTTGAATCTCAATATCTATTCTTCACACACTATGAAACGCTGAGGGCTAATCAGCGTTTGTCTCGCTTTGCGGCAGGATAAACCTGATTAGTCCAAAAATTTTACGTCAATACGGAAGCGTTTGTCCTTGGCAAGTGCCGTATGTTGCAAACTTTCTATATGATAGCCCATGCCGGGCTCGTAGGTAAGTTGCTGCGCGGAGCCAGCCGCCATATTTTTTCCACCGTTCTCAATGTAAATTTTAGAAATAGCGCCATTTTGAAAATCCAGCTTCAACAGTCGGGTACGCAGGGTTTCGGCGAGCGCGGTGTATTGAATGGCGGTGAGTTGGTTGTCCTGAAACGTAGAATCGGCGCGGTATTTGTCAAACCAATCCTGGCGATTGATATCCGCATTGATAAAAATTTCCAATTCTCGATTGTAATTTAAGCCCGATAATTCCTTTGTCTCGGTTTTGTCGTTGATGGCAACCGTTTTGTTAACATTGGGTTGCGCTTGTTCTAATCGCTTGATTTCCTGCTGCATATAGCCTTTTAAATCAAAAAACAGTAGCTCGCTGTCCTTTTCTTCAGTTGTTTCGGCAACGGGTTGACACCCTGCCAGCGCCGCCAACAGCAGTAAAAAAAGTGCCGTGATTTTCATTGTTAAAATGGTTGTTATTTGTTTTTTGTAAAAGCGCAATGCGGCTTTGACATTACCTGGTGACCAAAATGTTGCCGTCCATTTCCTTCGGAATGCTCATGCCAAGCAAAGAAAGAATCGTTGGAGCAATATCAGCCAGCTTGCCAGCTTGCACCTGCGCATCGGCTGCATTTTTACTAACATAAATAATGGGCACCGGGTTTTTGGTGTGCGCAGTATTGGGTGTGCCATCGTCGTTTATCATGTAATCCGAATTGCCATGGTCGGCGATGATAATCAGCTCATAATCATGGGCTAACGCCGTTGGCACGAGGCGACTCAAGCAATGATCCACGGTTTCTGCTGCCGTGACAGCCGCAGCAAAGACGCCTGTATGACCCACCATATCGGTGTTGGCAAAATTCAGACAAATAAAATCCGGTTGATTGGTTTCAATGTCTTTGATAATGGCATCGGTAATGCCCACGGCGCTCATTTCTGGTTGCAAGTCATAAGTAGCTACCTTGGGCGAGGGAATCAAAATACGACGCTCCTTTTCAAAAGGCTCCTCGCGACCACCGGAAAAGAAGAATGTCACGTGTGGATATTTCTCTGTTTCGGCAATGCGAACCTGCGTTTTACCGGCATCTGCCAACACCTCGCCGAGGGTATGATTGAGATTGTCTTTTTCAAAAAGCACTTGAATATTTTGATAAGTATCGTCGTAATTGGTCATGGTCACATAGTACAATTGCAACTTGTGCATGCCAAAATCCGGAAAATCCTGCTGGGTGAGCACAGTCGTGATCTCGCGTGGGCGGTCCGTGCGGAAATTGAAGCACAGTACCACGTCGCCTTCCTGAATCGTTGCCACAGGTGAACCATCTGCATTGGTACAAACAATGGGCTTTAAAAATTCGTCGGTTTCGTCCTGGGCATAGCGATTGGCAATGGTTTTTAAAACATCCGTCGTGGCATCACCTGCTCCTGTTACCAATAAATCGTAGGCTAATTTCACGCGTTCCCAACGCTTATCGCGATCCATGGCATAGTATCGCCCAATAACAGATACCAGTTTAACATTTTGATTATCAATATGTTCTAATAAGTTTTTAATAAAACCCAAGCCACTTTTGGGGTCGCAATCGCGCCCATCCATAAATGCGTGTACATACGATTGTGCAACGCCTTGCTCTTGCGCAATGTCGCACAGCGCCAGCAGATGATGAATGTGCGAATGCACACCGCCATCGGAAACCAAACCAATAAAATGAACCGGACGATTGTTTGCTTTGGCGTATTCCATCGCTTTGAGCAGCACAGGATTTGTATGCAATTCGCGGTCGCGAACAGCTTTGTTGATGCGTGCCAATTCCTGATAGACGATGCGCCCCGCGCCAATATTGAGGTGTCCAACTTCGGAGTTGCCCATTTGTCCCTCTGGCAAACCGACCTCTTCCCCGAAGGTGACGAGCTCGGCATTGGGATAATTTTGATACAACTGATCCATGAATGGGGTATTGGCTTGCGCAATGGCACTTACTTCAGGCTTGGGTCCGTGCCCCCAGCCGTCCAAAATTAACAGAGCTACTCGTTTAGCGATCATGGCTTTTTATATTTGCAACAAAAGTAGCACAATCGTAGCAAAAAGATGGAAAGACATAGTGTAATTTTTGCACTAACTTTACGGCGTCAAAATTTTAAGCCTAATTATCAACAACAATTTGATTTTCAATATTTTAAAAATAGAATTTTACAAAAAATAATCTTCATTAATACCAAGCCAATCAAGCGTATTATAACAAAAAATCTTCTGCACGGTTGCTTTAGGAAGCCCCATGTCTTCAATGAATGCGCCGATGTCGAGGTCGCCCAATGGAAATGGATAATCGGAGCCGAGCGTGACTTTGTCATCGCCCACCAGGTTGAGCACTAATTGCAGCAGCATAGGGTCGTGCGTGATGCTGTCCACCCAAAATTTGCCCAAATAGGCTCTCGGATTGATCGGATTGTCCACTGCTACTAAATCAGGACGCGCTTTAAAGCCATGCTCAATGCGCCCGAAGGTCGGCAGGAAGGCACCGCCCGCATGTGCAAAGCAGACGCGCAACTCCGGTAATTTTTCAAAAACGCCGCCAAAAATCATGCTGCAAATGGCACGAGAGGTCTCTGCTGGCATGCCCACCAGCCAAGGCAACCAGTATTTTTCCATGGAATGCATGCCAAACATATTCCAAGGATGCACAAAAACCGCCAAATCGAGCGCCTGGCAAGCTTCAAAAACAGGTAAAAATTGAGGCTCATTCAGGTTTTGGTCGTTCACATTAGAACCAATTTGAATACCCAGCAATCCAATTTTTTTACAACGCTCTAACTCTTTGATTGCCAGCTCAGTATCTTGCATTGGGAGTGTACCTAAACCCACGTACTGCTTTGGATAATCTTCTACCAATTGCGCCAGATGGTCGTTCAAAAACATGGCAATTTCCGCCGTATCTTTCGCTTTTGCCCAATAAGCAAAAAGCACAGGGATGGTACAAACCACCTGCACCTGAGTGTTGTGTTGGGCGTATTCGGTGATGCGTTCGCGAGAGTCCCAGCAATTGGAAGTGACCTCTCGAAAAAACGTTTCCCCGCGCATCATGCGCGCCCGACCAGGCTGGTGGTGTTCAAGATGGATGAAACCTTCGTAACGAAACTTTTCTGCCCAATTGGGTAGTTTGGACGGAATGATATGGGTGTGCATGTCAATTTTTAGCATAAAGGCTTGGCTTTTTTGGTATTACGTGTAACGGTGTTTTGTGTTTAAATATTTTCGCCATTAAATTTACAGAATTGAAACTATCTTATGTGTAAAAATTTTGTTGAAAAATGAAAAAGTGCAAAGAGCAATTCATCTCCCTGCACTTTTTAAACGGATAATTGTTGATTGATTGTTGACAATGAAGCCTTAAAACTTATACTTAATTCATCATCAATTTTAAATTATACCAAAATCAACAAAAAAAGCGTAATTGTTTGAATTGTAATGACTCGATTTTTAGAAAAATCACTACTAGCTAGAACACTTTCAAACCAGTATTATTTCTGTGCACCCGGTGCTCGATTCAAAAATTCATTGTACAATTGAATGTGACGGCTGTCCATCGGTACATTCCAACCATCAATAAACACATGCTTGATTTGGGTTTTGGTTTCCAAAATATCACCCGTAGCGACTACCAGGTTCGCCATTTTTCCCACTTCCAGGGAGCCCAGTTTATCTGCCAGCCCAAAGATTTCAGCTGGTACAATCGTCACTGCCTTCAGCGCCTCTTCTTTGCCCATGCCGTAAGCCGCCGCAAAGCCAGCGTGCCAAGGCAGATTGCGCACATTCTCAGAATCATTGGTACGAATGGCGACCTTCACCCCTGCTTTGCGCATCAATCCTGGATTGGCGTAGGCTTTGTCATAACGGTCAGAAGCGCGCGTCGGAATGGCGATCACCGGACCTGTAATCACCGGAATATTTGCTTTTGCTAGTTTGTCCGCAACACGCCAGCCTTCTGCAACACCCGTGAAAACGACTTTTTTAATCTTTCGATCCTGTACCCACTTGATGGCGGATTCAATGTCATTGTAACGGTTTACCTCAACTAACAGTGGCATCTCCCCGCGTACCACGGGCATCAATGCGATCATTTCTGGATTGTATTCTGGCTTGGCATTGGCACTATTGGCACGGAAAGCAGAGTCAATTTTAGCATACATGACCGCTTTGTCCCATACGTCGTTCAATTGTTTGAGCAATTTTTCTTCCTCTTTTTTCAAATCCTCTTCCGAACGATTGTCGCCAAAGGGGCGCCGACGCACAGCCGGATAATTCATTGCCACGCCTTTGAAACCAGCGTACATTTGGTCGGGCGTGTACCCCACCAGGTTGATTAACGCGGCTGTGCCTGCGAATAAGCCCCCTTGCGGTACCGCCAATGCAGAGGTGACACCGTCCACTCGTGTCACGGGAATCGCCGTGGCGTTAGGATTCACAGCTACAAGTGCCTGCATTTGTGGGGTGAGTTCGCCCAACTCGTCGTAATCTTCTGTCAAAGAAACCGAAGATACTTCTGATAAACCAAGCGTAGTGCCGCCGTCAATCATGCCCGGATAAATGTACAAACCGCTGCAATCAATGGTTTTTGCGCCAGCCGGAATGCTCACATTTGCACCAATCGCGGTGATTTTGTTGTCTTGAATCACCAATGTGCCTTTCACTGTCCCTTTTGTCACTGTCTCAATGGTGGCATTGGTCAGCGCGAAGGCGCCTTTTTCTGCTTTGCCAACTACCTGAGCCACCATGGGCAGGGTCAGCAATAGCAAAAATATTGTACAACTATATTTGAATGAATATTTCATATTTAAGGTAGTTTGAAAATGGAATGTTGGAAAATGCAGAAGCACTATAATTCCAGCTATTCATTTCCCATATTCCAGCATGCTAGTTAAAATTTAATCTTTTTCTGAATAAGTGCCAAATAATTGTTCCCACACACCCTGCATGCAACGATCCTGCGCATGCTTGTCTTCCATGTAGAAAGCCGGGAAAGCCTCTTCTGGACTTACGTCCAAGCGCTGATCGTCTGCATCTTTTTCAATATCGAAATAAACAATACCATCCACAATGGTTTTCTGTGGCACTCCATAGATCGAAAGCGGATGGTTTTTGAAAATAGCAATATCAGCCTCTTTGCCCACTTCGATAGAACCAACCCGATTTTCAACACCCAATTGTTTGGCAGGATTGATAGTAATCATTGCCAAAGCTTCCTCGTCGGTCAAGCCGCCATAGCGCTGCGTTTTAGCTGCCTGGTGGTACAAGTGGCGGATGTAGTCGCCAGAGTCAGAATTGATGGAAGTGATGACGCCATTTTTCACCAAAATAGCTGCATTGTAAGCTGTTGAATAATACACCTCAAATTTGTACGCCCACCAATCAGCAAATACGGAAGCGCCTGCGCCAAAAGCTGCCAATTCCGGCGCTACTTTGAAGCCTTCGTTCACGTGTTGGAATACGACATTTTTTACCCCGTAATCTTTCAAAATATTTAGCAGCATATAAATTTCATCGGCGCGATAAGAGTGACAATGAATCATAATGTCGCCTTTGATAATATCCGCCATCGTTTGCAAACGGTAGTTGTAAGCGGGCGCTATGGCATTCGGATTTGTTGCTTTTTCCTTGTTGTAACGCGCCCAATCTTCCATGTATTTTTTGCCTTCCGCAAACGCATTGCGAATCACAAACTCAACGCCCATGCGGGTATTGGGGTGTACGCCCCGACCTTCGCCGTGCGAACGCATTGGATTTTCTCCTAATGCAAATTTAATTGTGCGCGGTGCCCCTTCCATGCGCAGTTCTTCTGGATTGGTGGTGCCCCAGCGATGTTTGAGGGTTTCACTTTGTCCGCCAATGGCATTAGCAGAGCCGTGCAGCGCGTGCGACATAGTGCAGCCGCCCGCCAAAGCGCGATAGATGGAAAGATCCAGTGGATCAATCGCATCGCCGGTGAACACTTCTGCTGTCACTGGATTCGTTCCTTCGTTGACGGCATCAATGGCAATGTGCGAATGCGCATCTATGATGCCCGGCATCACGTACAAGCCTGTAGCATCCACCACTTGCACGCCCGCAGGTGCGCTAAGATTTTTGCCAATCTGCTTGATTTTTCCTTTTTCGATCAGAATATCGGTATTTTCCAAAGTGCCTTTCGTGATCGTCAGCACCGTACCATTTTTGATAAGCATGTTGCCTACTTTGGATTGCGCGGCAAGCGCCAGCGTACCCAAAATGGCTATTGTGAGCAAATATATTTTTTTCATTTTAAAATAATTTAAATTTTTAAATCCCAGATTTTCAATAAAAAAATGACAATTTTTCAAACAATAAGCATCTTAATTTCCTGGATTTTTCGCACCTTCTACTTTGAAAGTTCCAAATTGCCCCACGCTAGCCGTTCCTTCAAACTCAGTGCCACTAAATTCCAACTCGAATTCTACCGAAATGGAGCGACCGCCCATGTCGTAAGAAACGGTAAAGGTCAGATTGTTACCACTCAATACCGCGTTGCTGATGTTGCCATTTTGACCGGTTTGTGGATTGGAAATGGTGCCGCTGATGTTGCCTGAATCATCTTTTAAATCAAGCATACCATTAGCAGTTTGACCGCCCATATCCAAGGTGTAGCTCCACTTGCCATTGATTTTAGTAGTAGAGGGCGTACTTGCTGCGTCACCCTGTTTTTTCGGCGCAGGTGCTGTGTATTCATACATTTTTCCATCTATGAACACGTAGCGCACATTGGATTTGTCAGCAAAATAAGGTTTGTCCGTTATCACCAAATTTGCCAGTTTGCCCTTTTCCACCGTGCCTGCAATGTTAGAAATGCCCAGCAATTTTGCAGGTGTAGTAGTCAATGCCGCCAGCGCTGCATTTTCACTCAAACCATTTTGCACCATTTTGCGCAGGTTCTCCTTGATGTCTGCCGTTTTGGCGCTCAGTGCAGAGAAGCCAAATTCAATGCCTTTTTTCTCAAAAGTAGCTGCTTGCATCTGGAATTGTTGCATTTCTTCCGCACGACGTTTTTCGAGGGCTTCCATTTCTTTTTCCGTAACGGACATGGCTGCTGCATCTTTTTTCTTGTCGTCTTTTTTCTTTTCTTTCGGCAAATCCAAGCTCAGCAAAACCGGCACACTCGCCGTTTTGATCTTATCTGCTACATACCAACCCTGCTTTACATCTGCCAACACCAGCGGAAATTTCAGGTCATTTTGCAAGGTAAAAACACGATACAACGACTTCATATCGCTTGCAGCAAAAAATACTGGCTGCTTTTTGTCAAGTACTGGGTAGAATGCTTGCAAAGTGCGGCTGTAAGTAGGGCGCGCCATGCCGGTCGGATTTTTCTGGTAAGCGGCTTCGTGCGCTTTGGCAAGTTCCGCCTGTTTGTAGAGTTCGCGGTATTTTGCCATTACAGCAATCACTGTGGAAGGATAGGCGCGCTGTGCTCCATTCAGCTGGCTGAAAAAAGAAGTCTGATCGCGCAATACCATTTTATCAACTGCATCGCCACTCAAAAGTATCACCGCTCCCGAACCCGGCAGCATGTTGCCGCGTGGCACCACATGTGCAACGGTGAATCCTGCTTTACGCATTTCTTCAATGGCTTTGTCATTGGCTTTCAGTACTGCTTTCACTTGCACTTCTGGCGTAATGCCGGCAATTTCATTCGGTGGATTTCCGGTATCATACGAGGGGCGTTGCTGCTGACCGCGAGCGCCGCCGCCACCTTGCTGCCCTTGTGGTTGTTCTGGGCGAGGGATGCCTGTGTTGGACAAACCGTCAATAAAACCAGCGTACACGTACATCGAATCGGCGTTGATCACCTCCGCATCGGCAGGAATAGTCACTGTTTTGCCCACTTCCTGGATCAAGCCGTCTTTCACCAGTACCATGCCCGATTGAATCACTTGACCAGGTTTTTGTACAATGTTTGCATTTTTTAGCACAAACGTCCGGGTGACGGGCGCTGCCAGCTGTTCAGCATCCTGCGCCTGCACCATTGTTGCAATGCCAAGGCACATCACCAAGACGAACAGGAATAAACGTTTTTTCATCATAATGAATTTACGATTAAAAAATTACAAATACGACTTTTAATTTATACAAATGAATAATAAATCTTTATTGGGAAATAAATCGCTATGGGATATTATGTCATTCAATGTGGCGCAAAAACAAAATTAGACCCAGAACTCCCTTTATGTAGCATTATCCTGGATTTTTTTTATATTCAAATGATTTTCTTTGGCATTGAGGTTGGAAATCGAAATTTAGACAAAAAAATAGAAAAAAGTTTTCCTTTTGCAAGGAAATCGATGCTAGAAACTGACGAATGTCTTCACTTGATTTTATAGATTTTGAAAAAAAAGAAAATGATTGGTGAGTTTTTGCTAAAAGATGCTGGATTCGATTGATTAAAAAAAAAAACAGGGGCAGTGTGTAACACCGCACCCTGTATAACCCCAAAAAACCAAATGAAAACAATCTACATATGAATGCTCTTATTCAGAGAACCTGATATCTTTTATTGAATAATTGGAAAACTGTAAAAAACGTACAGAGTTGTTTGAACTTTGATTAATTAACACAAAATTAACCCAATTTTTCAAATATCCAAATAGTATGTTTTCTTTTGTGTTATAAAAGTAAAAAATTTTAGTCAAAATTTAAATACGCTGCTTGTTTCCTAATTGCCAACACACTGTTTGGTTGACTTTTCAACCGGTTCGTGTTATTTAGACGCAAAGATAGGAAAAAAGTCACTTTTTTGCTACATTCAAATGCAAAATTTTTTTGTTAAGAATTATATCCAAATTAAAATTTTATCAAAAAAGAACAATTTTAGCACTATCTTGCTGATAAAATGAAAAAATTGTTTCATTAAAGTAAACCTACGTTGGCAAAAGTTAAAAAAGTTTTTGCGTGTACAAATTGTGGGGCGGAGTCGCCAAAGTGGCTCGGTAAGTGTCCGGCTTGTGGCGAATGGAATACCTATCAGGAAGAGATTCTTTTTAAGGAGACCCCGCAGGAGGAGCGCCGCAACGCCTGGCAGCAAGATGGAATGATGGGGCGGAACAGCCCTAAGCCAGTGTTACTCGAAGAAATCGTGGCGGGCAATACGCAGCGCCTCGTTTCGCCGGACAAGGAACTGAATCGGGTACTGGGTGGCGGCATTGTGCCGGGGGCAATCATGCTCGTAGGTGGGCAGCCAGGCATTGGCAAATCCACGCTGATGCTGCAACTGGCGCTTATTTCAAAGGTAAAAGTGCTGTACGTGTCGGGTGAAGAAAGTGAAGAACAAATCAAAATGCGGGCGGATCGTGTCAACAACCGACAGTCGAATTGTTACATTCTCACGGAGACCAATACGACGAAAATTCTCACGCATGCGCAGCAAATTCAGCCGGACATCCTGATTATTGACTCCATTCAAACGCTGGCTTCGCCGCATATGGAAAGTACGCCGGGCAGTGTGTCGCAGGTGCGCGAGTGCGCCGGAGAGTTGCAGCGTTTTGCAAAAGAGACCAACATTCCGGTGTTTGTCATCGGGCATATTACGAAAGAAGGTACGATTGCTGGTCCGAAATTATTGGAACACATTGTGGACGTCGTCTTACAATTTGAAGGGGAGCAGCATTATTCCTACCGGGTGCTGCGCACGCTGAAAAATCGCTTCGGTTCTACGGATGAACTGGGCATTTATGAAATGCAATCCAATGGTTTGCGCGAAGTATCGAATCCTTCGGAATTATTGATTTCTCAAAAGGATGAAGAATTGAGCGGCAGCGCGATTGCGGCTACGATGGAGGGCTTACGTCCGATGTTGATTGAAACACAGGCACTTGTAACTCGCGCCGTATATGGTACGCCGCAGCGCTCGGCGACGGGTTTTGATCTGCGACGCCTGAGTATGCTCATGGCAGTGCTGGAAAAGCGTGGCGGCTTACCTTTTGGGCAGAATGATGTGTTTTTGAACATTGCGGGAGGCATTCGGGTGGATGATCCGGCAATTGATTTGGCAATTGTAAGCGCCTTGATTTCCTCTTTGGAAGACATTGCGATACCGGATAAATACTGTTTCGCTGGGGAGGTGGGCTTGTCGGGCGAGATTCGTGCCGTTACGCGCGTAGAACAACGCATCCAGGAGGCGGATCGACTGGGTTTCAAGCAGATTTATATTTCAAAATATAATATCAAAGGCTTGGATTTTGGGCGGTACAAGATTCAAGTGAAGCCCATTGGCAAAATTGAAGAATTGTATAAAGCTTTGTTTGAATAAAAATATTGGAATGATGGAATATTGGAATGGTGGAAAATTGGAATGCCGAAATGCCCTATATTCCGTTTTCCAATTTTCCAGTATTCCATCAATAAAGGCAGCACACCAGAACGATGGCGTACACAAAAAATTCGGGATGACTCAGGTTATTTGCCTTTGTCTTACTGCCTTCCCGCTGTAGCTGCTGGCGCTGCCACTGCCACCGGCACCGGCACCGGTTTCAATGCTGCGTCCACACGTGCCACCAAATCCTTCAAATGACTTCTTGACATCGCGTCTTTCTGGTTCACCAGGCTGCTATTGATCTCTGATTTCAGATTTTCCAGCGTTGCACGCGTCACGGCTTTGATGTCGGTTTGCGCATACGCAGCGGTTTCATTCTTCATCCACTCTGCCAATTTATCAATGTAGGCTCGTTGTAAATTCCGGCGGTAAGTGTCAATTTTTGCGCCGCTTTTTAGCTCGCTGAAAATGCCGTTTTTCGTATCCGAATACAAGTTTGTCAATGTATAAGCCTTATTGGCACCGTGCAAAGTCTCTCCTTCTATCAATCGCTTCAAACGATCGCCATTAAACAAAGCATTCAGCGCTTGCACCTGCGCATTGCGGAAGCGATCCAATGTTCCTGCCGATTCGATGCGTTGCAATATATCATTGTCCACCATCCACAGCGGCGTCTTAAACAATTGTGCATTCAAAAAAGCCACTGCTCGTGCCTGCTTCTCCTTTGGTACTGGCGTATAAACCACCCCTGCTTCGTCGTAGGTTTTGTCATATTCATACACCCCGCCAACATTGGCAGACACGTGCCCCATGTAGCGCTGATACTGCCCTAAAACTTGTCCGTACAACTCTTTCAAATCGCCGTAATCCTTTCCATCTTCCTGCGACCACTTGATTAGATTCGGTACGATGCGCTTCAAATTTGCAATGCCCAATTCACTGGCTTTCATGGCATCATCACCCACATCCTCTGTCTGTGCACTTGGGTCCAACACCTGTCCTTGCTGCTGACCGTAGCGATAGATCGGGTTCTTGACCTTTTCTTTTATCCACTGGTGCAAGGTTGCTTTTTCCGCATCGGGTGTTTTTGCATTTGGAATCAATTTATAGCCATATGTGATGACCCACAGATCATACGGACCAATTTTTGCCATCAAACCTGCGCCTTTGTCTTCCGGCTGCGCCACATAATTGAAACGCGCGTAATCCATGATAGAAGGCGCCACGCCCATGCGCTGCACGAAGCCCGCTTTGCGCAAAGAATCCACCGGATAGGCAGGGCTAGCCCCCATGTTGTGCGGCAAACCCAGTGTGTGTCCTACTTCGTGCGCCGCTACAAAGCGAATCAACTCGCCCATCAGTTCATCTTTAAACTTCACTTTTTGCGCATCAGGATTCACCGCTGCTGTTTGAATAAAAAACCAGTTGCGCAGCAGATTCATTACATTGTGATACCATAAAATATCACTTTCCAGAATCTCGCCCGTGCGCGGATCGTGTACGTGCGGACCTTGCGCGTTCTGAATATCTGTCGTAATGTAGCGCACCACCGAGTAACGCACATCTTCTGGACTCCAGTCTGGGTCTTCTGCTTTGGAAGGAGGGTCTTTGGCTAAAATGGCATTCTTAAAACCTGCCGCTTCAAACGCTACCTGCCAATCTTCGATGCCTTGCTTGATGTACTTGCGCCATTTTTCGGGCGTTGCCGGGTCGATGTAATAAACGATGGGCTTTTTGGGTTCGACCAACTCGCCTCTGGCATAAGCCGCCGGGTCTTTGGGGTCCAAACGCCAGCGTGTGATAAAGCGCTGATTGGCAGCTTTTTGCTCATCGAGGCTATAATTGGTTTGCTGAATCGAAAAGTAGCCGACACGCGAGTCGTAATATCGTGGCTGCCAAGGTTCTTCTGGCAACAAGATGAAAGATTGGTTCATTTCCACCGAAAGCGTTCCAGTCACCTGATTATCTGGTAATTTATCGCCATTGAATGTCAATACATGCCGCACTTCTACATTTTGCGGAAAGCTTTTCATATAATTAATAAAGCTTCTTGACTTGTCCAGACTTTTAATAGCAAACTCTCTGCGCTCGTTATCACTCAGCGGACCAATCATCGGTATATCGCTGGTAAATAAATTAGAAACATCGAACACTATCGTAGCAGAATCCTTGCCGTATGCGGCTACATCGAAAGTCATAATAATCGGCTCGAAGTTGTTATTCTTCACCGACTGATAAATTGGCTCATCAGGATTGGCTACACTGGTGTAAGACACCGAGCGCAACAATACTTTGTCATCTTTTACCTGCCAACGAATCACCTGTTCCGGGCGCGACTCCATACCTGCGCCGCCAAAATTCAATCCTTTCACGTGACCCGAAATTCTACTCACAATCAGAATCTCCTTTTCAAGTACACTGTTAGGAATTTCAAAATAATAGGCACCATTTACTTTGTGCACCGCAAAAAAACCTTCATCCGTGATGGCATCTTTTGTGATTACGTCTTTGTAAGGCTTTACTTTACCGTTGGTTTTCTTTTCTTCCGGTTTTTTCTCAGCGGCAGGCTGTTCTGTGGTTGGTTTCGGCGGTTCTTGTTGTGCGGTTGTCTGCGTTGTTTTGCATGCAAACAGCCCCAACACCGCCAGACATAGAATGATTTGTCTCATTATTCGTTAAAATTTTAAAAAGAGGTTTTTAAAAACGGTTAGTCGTTTTCGATTTGGTTGAAAGGGGATTGGACCTGTATCCGTTAGACAATCTAAAATACAAAAATTATGTCAAATCAAAAGTTTCACCGGAAAAGTTGTGGTCGTTGGAAAGACATTTATAAAAGACAAGACTTATACCAAATCAGAAATGGGAAGTCGGAATTCGGAAGTTCTAAGGTGTCATAAAACAGTGAATTAAATCATCCTAAATACGTCTTTAACATTTAAAAATGGTATTATACCAAATTTGAAATAAGAAGGCGCAAATATGAAATCGTTAAATGCCTGAAAATCAGATTTTTCAGCAATAACAATATGCCATTATCAATTGTAAAATGGTATAATTTGACAAGTTTTGATAAAAAAGCCGCTCGAAGCTTTAAAAGTTTCGAGCGGCTTGTCGTTTGATTCATGGGAGTTTATATCAATTACAATTACTCTTCTTCTTCCTCTGTCACCATCACAAAGGCGCTGCGGCGGGGTGCTGGCATCACACTGCTTTCTCCTCGTACCGTTTTCCAAATGATTTCATTAAAAAGATTATCAGGTGCCTGGTCTTCCTTGTCCAGATTAATTTGGTAAGACATGCCCGACAAGCGGGTATTTTCCGGGTTCAACTGATTCAAATCTACCCGATTTGGCAGCGCTTTATAAGGCGTAAAATCTGGATTGATTGTAAAACAGGCGTGCATGGGCGTTGCGCCGGCATCGTGCTGGCTCATTGGGGGCAAACCCAGGATCAACTCCATCGTACGCAGCATGGAAGTAGTGCCATAAAGCGTACTCTCCTTGTGTTTACGCTTGGTGTATGGGCTAATGACAAAGGCAATGGAGCGATGTGCGTCCACGTGGTCGGGACCATTTTGAGCGTCGTCTTCCAGGATAAAAATTGCGGTTTCTTTCCAGATTGGGCTTTTAGAAATGTATTCCACAAACATACCCACTGCCAGATCATTGTCGGCTACCATCGCTGCCGGGGTGGGCACGCCTGCGCGGGCACCGGCGGTGTGGTCATTGCCAAAGCGAACCGTATTGAACTGTGGTACTTTGTTGATTTTCAAGAGCGAATCAAAATCCGCTACAAAGCGATGGAAACGCAATGTATCTTTAATGCTCAGATCGTATCCTGGATAATTGGGTGCAGTGTGCCCTTCCAAAGATTCTAGGTAAGTTTCGTTCAAATTGGAAAACTCGCCATACGTGCGATAGCTCACGCCCGCCCGTTTGCAGAAATCCCAGATAAAACCTTTCTTCGGATATGCAATTTTGCGGCTACCTTCGTAGTCGTAATTGCCGCCCCGGCCGCCGTAGTTGGTGGGCCAGGTTTTTTCCACATAGTCATTGGCATAGGCAGCCATAGACCAGTTGTGCCCGTCGGCGCTTACTTCGGCATTGACATAAAAATTATCAAGCAAGACAAATTCACGTGCCAATGCGTGGTGATTCGGTGTGATACTATCCGGGAAAAGGCAGAGGGAAGGATCGCCATTGCCTTCTTTCACATCGCCCAACACTTGGTCGTAGGTCCGGTTTTCTTTGATAATGTAAAAAACGTATTTGATCGGCGAAGGGTCGCCCACTTTGCGTGGGATCGGATTGCCTTTTTCGTTATGGGCTTGTTTTTCCTTTTCTTTAGAATACGGCATATTGTTGTAAACCAAACGAGTATAATCGGCTAGCGTTTGCTTGTCGGGCATGTTGAAAATTGAAAGCGTACCTTTGAATAAGCCCCCAATGTATTCAGTCTCTGCGTTGCGGCGCGCATAAGGATTCGGTCCCTTTGGGTTGGCTAAAGAGGTGAAGCCTTTCCCGTTCGCTACCAGAATTTTGTTGCCTGCTACTTTCACATTAGTTGGATACCAGCCGGTTGGGATGAAACCTTCCGAATGACTTTTACCGGGGGTTTCTACATCAAACACCGCCAGGCAGTTGTTATCCGCATTAGCAATAAACAAAGTTTTTTCGTCTTCCGATAATGCCAAACCATTTGTAGTACTGCCGGTAGGAGCATCGGGGTACAGCGCAGCGATCATCGTTTCGATGACTTTTTGCTGCTGCAAATCCAACACTGCCACGGCGTTGTCATCCGCGCAAGCCACATAGAGGTAGCGACCATTCTTCGTGAGTAGCAGATCGTTGGGGTGCAAACCAACCGGAATACGCTGGCGAATCGTACCGGTTTCTGTATCAAAAATGGCTAATGCCGCCCCGCCCCACAGCGAGATATACAAAGATTTGCCGTCTGCAGAGAGTAGGCAGGTGTAAGCTTCGGTACCGAGCGGCAATTTTTGAGCAATGTTTTTATTTTGCAAATTCAACACGTACAAGGCACTATCCTCTTTGGTAACCACATACAATTTTTGGCGGGCTTCATCCAAAGCTATGCCCGTTGGGGAAATTTTTTCGGTGGGCCAGGGTTTGCCCAATACGATGGAATCGCGCTCTGCCAGCGTATCCGCCACCACCTGGTAGGTTCTTATCAGGTTATCGTTGCCCCCGGAAGCGTAGATCGTCTTCGCATCACCCGTGAGTGCCAAACCCACCCAAGCTTTTGGGATTGTTTTTTCGTGCAGCACTTTGTTGTTGACAACATCCATCCAGGTCAGCGACTGAGTGCTTTGACCATTGTTAGTGACTACCATTCTGGTCTTATCTTTTGACAAAACCATATTCAAAGGCAGATCGCCCAGCGGCAGGCTTTCAGGCATAGGCGTGAGCGCCCAGCCATTGGGTAGCAGCACCCGATTTTTATTCAATGATTGGTAAGCTAAACTGTATTCAGTCGTTTTTTTGTTGCAAGCGAAAAGAACTACAACAAGCAAGGATAACAAAAGTATTTTCTTCATGGCAAAAGGATTGATTCGGCTCGAAATTACAAGATGTGTGTCAGAATCACTCCTTATTGTATGTAAAGGAAATGTGAAGTTGTGCAAAGACACAATAGTCCGTACAAACTTGTATAGGCAATGAACTGCATTTACGCTCCAATTTTACTTTGCTTCCAGGTCGCCTGACTCTTTCGGCACTACTTTGTCGCGCCGATTTTTAAGCCATTCCCGCAGCGCCGCGTAAATCGCCGGTAAAATGGATATGAAAATGATAAGTAAAACGACAATGGAAAAATTATTTTTTATAATCGGAATGCCGCCAAAGAAGTAGCCTGCTAGGGTAATAGGGATAACCCACAGGACGCCGCCAATGACATTGTAAGAAAAAAAAATGCGATACGACATGTGCCCTACGCCTGCTACAAAAGGTGCCAGGGTTCGCACAATGGGTACAAAGCGTGCGAGAATAATGGTTTTGCCGCCGTGTTTTTCGTAGAATTGATGCGTTTTGTCAATATGAGATTGCCGAATGATAGGACGCTTCATGGATAGAATGCGGTCGCCTGCGGTTTTGCCAATAAAATAATTGACAGAATCCCCCAGAATAGCAGCAACCAGCAACAAGAGGAGCATCAGCCATAGTGGCAGGGATTCGGGCACTTGTGCGGTTAGAGCGCCTGCGGCAAAGAGCAAGGAATCGCCAGGCAGAAAAGGAGTGACGACCAAGCCCGTTTCGCAAAAAATGATGAGAAAAAGAATGAACAAGGTCCAAAAACCGTACTTTGTCACCAGTTCTGCCAGGTGCTCGTCAATATGTAGAATGAAATCAATGAGAAATTGCATGGTCGAGTGGTTATTGGTTTATCGGTTTTTCGGTTAACGGTTATTGGGACACTGGTAACTGATAACCGCTAACCAATCACTTAATGAAGGCGCAAAGATAGACAATAAATTCGAGCGGCAAGCGGGTGCGGAAAATTTGTCTTTTCCTGGGGTTCTTGCTTTAGATTTTTAGTTAATTTGTGGTTAAAGCGAAAAAAAAAGTGAAAAACATTTCCACAATTCAAATTATTGCTTTTATCTTTGGGAAAATTTTAAACAAAGCGCAATTTTAACTTTATTAACTAACCTAAAATTTTCTTCTATCGGTTGTAACTTCTACACTAAATAATTGTACTTCAATCCCATAACGCAAAATTATTTAGTTATGCAAGTTATGACGTCTCTAAATGACCAGCAGCTTATCGCGCTGTATCTCGAAGGTGATGAACGCGCTTTTGAATTACTGCTGAATCGTCACCAACAAAAAATTTATACCTCAATTTACCTCTTTGTGAAAGACCAAAGCCTGGCGGAAGATATTTTCCAGGAGGTTTTTATCAAAATCATTGATACACTTCGCAAAGGTAAGTACAACCACGAAGGTAAATTCTTGCAATGGGCAATGCGGATCGCCTACAACATGTGCGTGGACTACTTCCGCCGCACGAAGCGCCGTCCGCAGGTATCTCCTACTGAAACGTTCGATATTTTCGATATTCTTCCAATTGTGGATGATAACGCTGAGCAAGGCATCATTCGCAGCCAAACGCATGATCGCATTCGCCAGTTGGTGGATCAGTTACCGCCGGAGCAACGTGAAGTGGTCATTCTGCGGCACTATGCGGATATGAGCTTCAAGGAAATCGCCAAGCTCACCCGCGTCAGCATCAACACCGCATTAGGTCGCATGCGCTATGCCCTTATCAACATCCGCAAGATGGTGGAGGAGAAGGAAGTGATTTTACAGTAAGGTGATGGGGTAATTTGGGAATGAATCTCCATCATCCTATTTTCCGATTCCCCTATGATCCAAAAAAGGTCAGGCACTTGCATTTTGTCTGACCTTTTTTCTATTTTAGTGCAATATTTTCGACCCAGCAAGAATTGATACTCAAAACTCAACCACGAACCTTCAGCTATGGATAAACTCAAAGTAAGAAGCGGCAAAGGCGAACTCACCTTGCGCAAAAGTCAAAAACTCGTCGGATTAAAAAAAGCAGCCACTCGCAGCCTTGAAGAGCCAGCATTCATTGATGATGAAGTGATGAAGAATTTAGGTGGTTTTAATATTGTCACTTTAAAAACAGAAGAAGGTAAAACGGTGGATGAGAAGCTGGACGAAGTGCGCGAGGATGACGCCGTGGAAGTAGGTACGCATGTTTATTTTGCAGAAGGAAGCAATCGCCCGCTGGTGCCAACGGGCTTTATTTACATCACTTTTCAAGAGGGTGTGAGTGAACAGGAGCAGCAAGTACCGCTGGAGGAATTTCATTTGGAACTGGTAGAACGCCGTACGCCCAGCCAGATTTTGGTAAAGGTGACTCCCAACTCCCCCAATCCGATCAAAGTGGCAGCTGCATTGCAGGAAATTTCCCTGATTAGCTCTGCCGAACCCGATTTGGATACGCCACTGGATGCCTACGATTTTGTTGTACCATCGGATGACTTGGTTCCACATGAATGGCATTTGAAAAACAATGGTTTTGTAGCTGATGTGAATTATGCCCTGCGCAAAGACGCAGATGCCAAAGTGATTGATGCCTGGCGACGTTTGGGCAATGCCGGTTCGCCAAATATTACCATCGCGGTCATTGACAACGGCTTTGATTTGACGCATCCTGATTTAAAAAATAAAGTTTTCCGACCTTTTGACTTCTGGAATCAATCGTCAGAAGTGACGCAGGGTGATATTCGCTACACCCATGGTACGCCTTGCGCGAGTGTGGCGCTGGCGGCTTCTAATGGGCAAGGCATTGTTGGGGCGGCTCCAAATGCAAAATTCATGGCGTTGAATGGTACGTCTTTCAGCAATGTGACAACGGATCAAATGTTTGATTATTGTATTAAAAATGGCGCAGATATCATCACTTGTAGCTGGGGTACGACCGAAAGTACCTTTTCGCTGGGTTCAGTGAAAGAAGCCGCTATTGCTCGCGCGGCACGCGAGGGGCGCAATGGCAAAGGCTGCATTATTTTATTTGCCGTTGGCAATGATGATTTGGATTATGTCAATTTCTACGCGGCACATCCCGATGTGATTGCGGTGGGCGCTTCAACGAGCAAGGACGAATACGCGCCTTATTCCAATCGAGGCAGACAAGTGAGTGTTTGCGCACCTTCCAATGGCGACTGGCCCATCATCGCCGCACGTGCCTGGTGGGACAAAGGCATGACCGAATACAGTGGCAATCAAAAATTTTGGTACGATGGGCGCTCCAGAGGGCAGTATTACAAACACTTCGGCGGCACTTCCAGTTCTACGCCTTTGGTGGCAGGCATTTGTGCGTTGATTCTATCTGCCAACCCAGATTTGACGGCTAAAGAAGTGAAGCAAATTTTACAACAAACGGCAGATAAAATTGGCAATCCGGCGGAATATGATGCGAAAGGACATTCTTTGAAATATGGCTACGGACGCGTCAACGCGGACAAAGCCGTAGCGGAAGCCATTCGCCTACGCGATGCCAACAAACAGCCAGCCGTTCCTTCCGAAGTGACACCGGGTATTACAAGCGGTCGCGGTTTATTCCGTTTCAATGTACAACGCCAGCCGGCGCAGGGCTGGGGCGTTCAGATTGGTGTTTTTTATGAATATGGAAATGTTTTAATACAAGTTGAAAAATTGCAAAATCAATTCGGGCAGCCGGTCATCGTAGAAATCAGCGAACTGGATGGCAAGACAGCGTACAAAGTCATCGTGGGCGTATTCGCCGATGCGGGCGGCGCACAAACCTTGCAACAACGCATGCTGACGGCAGGCGTGAAGGGTTTTATAAAAAATCTTGGGGCATAAAAATGTTATTTAGAAAGAATCAAAAATTATTTTAATCCAAGTGCTTCATGCAGAAGAACGGCACTGTAAAGAGGTATTCCCTTTGTAAAATACCCCTGCCATTCTGCTTTAAATCCTTGATTTTTAAGATTTTGATCGGTCGGACGATTCAAGTTGCAACCTTCGGCAACGATTTTTTGAACCGGATTAAAAAGATTTTGAAAAAAACGCCCCACCGCAGAAGCAGCTTGGATGTGTTCTAAAACATAGAGTTTGCCGCCGGGCTTTAGCCATTTTTTCATCGTTTCGATGGCGCGCTGCTGGTCGGGAACGGTACACAACACCAGGGTACAAACGATGGCATCAAAGCCGCCTTCCGGCACATAAGATTCCAACTCGGAGTCGCCAATACCAGCGTGCACCAGCTCTATATTCGCCTTGATATTATCCTTTTCTCTCTCCAATCGCTCATACGCATACGAGAGCATGGGGATAGCTGGCTCACAGGCAACCACTTGATTACCAGCCGGATATAAAGCAAAATTAATTCCCGTGCCACAACCAATTTCCAGTACATTTCCTTGGATGCCAGTCAATAACTGTTTTCTTTTTGCCAGCAAAAATTCTTGCTCAAAACGGTGCATCGCCCGATCATAAAAATGAGCGACCAGGCGGCTGTAAAAAGTAGTTGGCTTGGAGCAATTGCACATGTATTTTTCAGATTTCTCAACTTCTATTAGAAAACCAATAATCATCGTTTCGCTTTTGGCGTTCTGCCTTGGGCGTGTCGAACAGGTTGCGGTCAAAGAAAAATTGTTTTTCCTCGGCTTCCGTTTCCCAAGAATAGCGTTGCTTTTCTTCATCTTTTTCCAGGGTTTCTTTGAACCAGAACGAGGCAAAAATGCCCGCTACCAAGCCCGCCAAATGCCCTTGCCAGGAAACGCCGGCATCGCCAGGCAAAATGCCAAACAACATGCCCCCAAAATAAAAAACCACCAACAATGCCAAGGCGATGGATTTAAAATTGCGTCGCAAAATGCCATTGCTAATCACAAAGCCCCACAAGCCATAAATCAGTCCGCTTGCGCCCACGTGCCACGCCGATTGAAATGGCAACAGCCATGTAAACAACCCACTTAATATATAAATTGTTATAAATGAAGTCACTGCAACACGTCGGTAGAAAAAGAAAATCATTGCTGTAAGCAAATAAAGTGGTACGGTGTTCGCCAGTAGGTGTTCCCAACTGCCATGAATCAAAGGCGAAAACAGGATGCCTTTTAAGCCGACCTGATGCCAGGGCAGAATGCCAAACGTCCACAATTTAAACCCGAAAAGCCATTGTACGGCGTGGATAATCCACATGACCGCCAGGAGGTAAAAGGGGGTGACTAAACTTTCCTTCGCACGAACTGATAATTTTTCAAACATAGAATAGGTTGTTGGTTATCTGTCATCTGGAATTGGTAACAAACAACCACTAACCGATAACAGCTTTACGATAATATTTCAACCATTTCCAACAGCATTGGGTTGATGTCCATGTGATGTTTTGTTGCATTTTCAAATGGCGTATAGGAAATTTCGTTGTTGACCTCGCCAATCATCACTGCATTTCTACCATCTAATAATGCTTTTACAGCCGCCATGCCCATTCGACTGGCGCGCACCCGTTCTACACAAGTGGGGCGCCCGCCGCGCTGAATGTGTCCTAAAATGGTCACTTTTATTTCATAACGATTAAAACTGCGTTTTTTTACTTCTTCGGCTATTTGAAATGCGCCGCCTTCTTCATCCCCTTCTGCCACGACTACGATGGTAGATGTTTTTTTGAGCTGATAATTTTGTTCCAGGGTTTCCACTAGTTGATCTACGCCCATTTTCGACTCTGGAATCAACACCGCTTCGGCGCCTGTAGCAATACCAACCGGCAATGCGATGTAACCCGCGTCGCGCCCCATTACTTCTATAAAAAACAAGCGGTCGTGTGCATTGGCGGTATCTTTGATGTTGTCAATGGCGTTCATAGCGGTATTAATCGCGGTATCGTAGCCAATGGTATGATCCGTACCGTATAAATCATTGTCAATCGTGCCAGGGCAGCCCACCATATGAATATCCGGGTATTCTTTCATAAAATTCAGCGCACCCCGAAAAGAGCCATCGCCCCCTATCACTACGATTTTATCAATCTCCGCCTTTTGCAATTGCTCATACGCTTTTTTGCGCCCTGCTTCCGAACGAAAATCTTCGCACCTTGCCGAGCGTAAAATCGTACCGCCTAAGTGAATAATCCCACTCACCGATGACCGATCCATGTTGATGAAATCTCCATCAATCATACCCTGGTAGCCCCGCCGAATGCCAATGACCTCAATGCCATGATGCAACGCGGTACGCACCACCGCACGGATACAAGCATTCATGCCTGGCGCATCTCCGCCTGATGTAAAAACTGCAATTCGTTTCATGTTGAAATTGAGCTTGCTTATAGTTGATTGTTCAGTTATACATATTTTCTACGCACTGTTTTCACAAAACCCTGTGCAATCTCCAGCCGCTCTTCCTTCGTCCAGTCGTACTGCTCTGCCACACTCACCAACAGGCTTTTTGCTTCCTCCATCCGTTCAAACTTGTTTAATAATTGCAATATATCATTGAAAGCAGTGGCATCCCGACTAAATAACTCATTGATGTACAACAAGCGATCATTGATGGCAAAGGCTTTGGTCAAATCCGGCACAGGTCGGTCGCCCAACCGCTCCGACAATTCATTTGACTTTGGAAAATTAAATAATACGTCATACTTCGGATTGCCCGCAGCCATTGGGCGCTGCACCGATGGCGGCGTAGGATTCACGGGCGGTGGCGGCGTATAAGTAGGCTGCGATTGATAAGACGACGTCACGGGCGTTCTTTGCACCACTGGCTCCTCTCTGATGATGGGCGGCTTGGGCGGCTCCACGACTCTGGGCGGCGTATAGGTCTCTTTTGGGGGCACGTAAGTGGTTTTAGGCTGCTCCAATTCCTGCGGTTTTGGGGCAATTTTTACCTCCTGTGTCACCCTTTCTGAAACAGCTTTGGATGGCAACTCTGGCTGATCTGCATTTAAATACAATTCGTACAACTGGCGAATGTAACTCAGCATCAAATCACGTTCAATGGAAGCCATCGGACCCTTGTTCAGATTGATACTGCGCTGTAATGCGTTGATTTTTTCGAGTAAGATTTTAGCTTGTTGTGAATCCATTCTTTTTCAGATGATTAGAGGTCAGTTATCGAAAGTCAGATTTTACACGGGTAGTTCTTACCTCTGACTTCCGTCTTCCGACTTCCAGTAGTTCAAATATAGGTTGTTAAATCGTTCGTTCAGAAAGAACTAAAATACCAGGAAAATTGACATTTGTCATTGTAAAAAAAGGCTTGCGCCAAATTAGCAAACTATTTTTTAACTTAACGCCAATAAACGTTGAGAAAGTTTAAAAGGTGGAGAAGGTTTAGAAATTTGTACTAAAAAGCTAAACTTTCCCAACTTTCTCTGCTAACTTAAAACCTCAAACACCCAAACCTCCAAACTTTAAACTTGGTATGTTTCTCGAACCACATTTCAAAGGGCAACGCAGCGGCTGGATCGAAGTGATCTGCGGCTCCATGTTTTCCGGCAAGACCGAAGAACTCATCCGGCGGCTCAAGCGCGC
This sequence comes from uncultured Saprospiraceae bacterium, assembly GCA_964517145.1. GTDB lineage: Bacteria > Bacteroidota > Bacteroidia > Chitinophagales > Saprospiraceae > JADJNW01. The sequence goes on along the minus strand of CAZFBN010000070.1, from coordinate 3,260 downwards.
CAAATTTGCCAATCAACGCGTCGAAATTTTTAAACCCAAAATCGACACCCGTTACGACGACCTGCATGTGGTCTCCCATGACGCCAATTCCATCCTCTCTACGCCCATTGACCATTCCTCTCGCTTGTTGCAATTGGCGGAAGGGGTCAACGTCGTTGGCATTGATGAAGCCCAGTTTTTTGATGAGGAGTTACCCGAAAACGTGCAAAAGCTTGCCCTGCGCGGCATTCGCATCATTATCGCCGGTTTGGATATGGATTACAAAGGTCGTCCATTTGGACCCATGCCTGCCCTGCTCGCCGTCGCCGAATACATCACCAAAGTCCACGCCATCTGCCCGCACTGTGGCAATCTCGCCACGCACTCCTACCGCCTCACAAGTGACGACGCCACCGTGCTCGTCGGCGAAAAAGAAGCCTACGAACCTCGCTGCCGGACGTGTTATCACATGGGGAATATTTTGGATTTGAAAATAAGGAATGCTTGAATGCAATGCTAATCTTTTGCGCAAAATGGTGTAAATTGCAGATTACGTGGAACAAAGAAACTTTTTGACCTTAAAAAGTATTTTCTTTGCACAAAAAACAGAATCAACCAATATGGCTACCAAAGCTCATTCCCTTGCGGAAATAGATGCTGCTTTAGATAAATTTGCGCCCATTGAGCCGACGCATGAGTTTTATGTGGATTTTCAAGGGCTTCGCGGTGATTTTCAGGATCGTCGGTTGCTTAATATGCTCAACGTAGAAAAACAAGGAAATCGTTATACCTACAATCACGAAATCAATCGCCGGAACAAAACCTTTCTTTTCCTCGCCGGTATGCGCGGTTCCGGTAAAACCACTGAGTTAGCTCGATATGCTCAAATGTTGAACAACCCAGATTGTTTTTTCTGTGTGACTTGTAATATTGACACTGAACTGGATATGAATAATGTCCAGTACATGGATATTGTGGTGTTCCAATTAGAAAAATTGATTGATAAAGCCGATCAAGCCGGGGTGCGCGTGAAGGATTCTATACTCACCTCAATGAACCAATGGTTCCAGGAGCGCGTAGTAGAAATCAATCGAACGCTCAAAGCGGAAGGCAGCGCTGAAATGGAAATAGAGCCGGATAAAAGTGCGCTATCACTTTTGAAAATACTCCTGGGTTTTACGGTGAAATTGAAAACTGGTTTGTCAGGAAGTGCCGAACGTGCCAATAAAATCCGCGAAAATTTAAAAAACCGCTTTTCCGATTTTGCCAAAAAGATCAACGAATTTATAGAGCACGTCAATATTCAACTTCGGGAACAGGGCTTAGCAAAAGAAATCCTTTTTATTGTGGATGGCTTGGAAAAAACCATGAGCGCCGATACCCGCCGCCAAATCATTATGGACGAATCCAATCGCATTCAGCAAATTAAAGCCAATACAATTTTTACGCTACCGATTGAATTGATGAAGGAAGAACAACGCATTCGCAACTTTGCCAGCGATATTATCACCTTTCCGTTTATCAAAGTACAAGAACGCGACGGGGAGCGCCATCTGATTGAAAAATCGGTGCAAAAATTTGAAGAGTTTGTGTATAAACGTATTGACGCTAACTTATTCGGCAGCCCGGAGACAGTACGCCTCGCCATCCAATACAGCGGCGGCTCGCCTCGGCAGCTACTAAGTATTTTGGAAATGGCAAACTGGGAAGTACCCGAAAACGAATCCACCATCAGCATGGAAACGATGAAGCGTGCCTTGCAACGACGCTCCAACCAAACCGCCCGCTACATCGAACCCCAGGAATTTGAGTTGCTCAAAGCGCTACGCAAAGACCTGGAAGACGGCAAAGACATCGGCTTTAGCAATGCGATCCAAGATTTGCTGGAAAAAGGCATCCTCTTCGAATACAACGATGGTACTTACAAATGCGTCAACCCGCTGGTGGAAATTTCCAAATTGTACAAGCAGTATGTTTTAAGTGAATAGTACTGGCGAGCTTCAGTCGCACTTGTACTTTTTTGCGGCGGCTAAAGCTCGCTGATACAAAAATCGGATCGAATGACCCACGACGAACTCCAAGATGAACTCCGCCTCCTCACCCGCGCCGTGCGCGAACAAGCTTTTCGTTTTATCCTCATCGAATACAACCACGCCAGCGCTATCAAACGCATCCGCGAAATGCTGGCAGCTGCTTACCCCGACCGAGCGCTCGATACGATCTCTTTATTAGACCTCGACTACCGAGGCTTGATGGATCGCATCAACGCTTTCCAAAAAGGCATTCTCCTCTTGAAAGATTTTGAAGAAATTTTGTCCGACGACAATAAAGATTTCTGCATTGCCTTCAACCAGCGCCGCGACGCCCTGGGGCAGCTACCCATCGCCTTGCTCGCGCTCATGCCGCGCGGCTACCTGCGCCTCGTACCTAAGCGCCTGCCCGACTGGTGGTCGGTACGCGCCCTCGACCTCACCCTCGATGTAGAGGTGTTCACCGACCGTACTGCCCTACATCTCGAACGCCCCGAAATGAGCAGCATCGGCGGCAGTACCGGCGAGAGCAAACGAGCCGAACTCGAACGCCTGCTCACCGAACTCGACGAAGCCGAACCCGACAACCTCCTGCTACTCAACAACCTCTACCTCCAGATACTTGACCTCTGCGACGACCTGGGCTTGTACGAGCAAGGATTGACCTACGCCAACAACTTTCTCGCCTTTGCGCAGCAAAATAAATACCAGCAGGAAGACCCCGAAACGCTCTGGGAGGTTTATTACAAAATAGGCAGAAATTTTTGGCGCTTAGGTAAATACGAGTTAGCGTTAGAAGCGTATCAAGCCGGATTAAAAATAGCCGAAACCCACGGCGAAGAAAGCGATATCAGCCGATTTTGGAATGATTTGGCGTTGGTGTATTCCGATCTGGGGGAGTATGAACGCGCGCGCGACTTGCTGGAAAAAGCCTTAGCTTCCGATTTAAAAAATTTCGGCGAATTCCATCCCACCGTCGCGGTGAGCCAATCCAATTTGGCAAATGTGTATAGAAATCTGGGGGCGTATGAACGCGCGCGCGACTTGCTGGAAAAAGCCTTAGCTTCCGATTTAAAAAATTTCGGCGAATTCCATCCCACCGTCGCGGTGAGCCAATCCAATTTGGCAAATGTGTATAGAAATCTGGGGGCGTATGAACGCGCGCGCGACTTGCTGGAAAAAGCCTTAGCTTCCGATTTAAAAAATTTCGGCGAATTCCATCCCACCGTCGCGGTGAGCCAATCCAATTTG
>CAZFBN010000069.1:0-27461 GCA_964517145.1 uncultured Saprospiraceae bacterium | reverse complement strand
TATACTGGTTCGTTTTCATATTAAACAAAATCCTTAATTTTAAACAACTTCAATGAGTAAATTTTTGATTTTCTTCGTTTTAAAAATTTAATTTTTTTTAAAAATTTATTCAATTAAACCCATAATTATAGGTTTGCTTTTCCCCACTTCGGTCGGTGATTGCCCAAAAAATATGGTCAGAGAGATTGCGCAAGGAAAGCTGAAAAATCCAGTTTTGAGCCGTGGTCTCTCCGTCTTCCGGGCGGTTTAGAATATCTTCCTCATCCGTAAGCGGTCGCAAGGGATGCAAAACCAAGTAGCTGTTGTGGTTGAGGTAGTCACGTACTTTATTGGTGAGCGCGGTATCCCAGGCTTCTTCGGTATGAAATTTGTCGCGAAAAATTTCGTGGACATTTTCTGTTAAGCTGCGCGGCGATTCAATGTGAGTGCCATCGTGCAAATAGCTTTGAAGGGTAGTATGGAGCGCCTGTTCAAAAGAGATTTGATTATGCGCGAGAGCCTCCTGCTGCGCCACTTCGTGTTCATCCACAATAATTTTCAACCCCGGAAGGTCAAAAGAATCAATGACCACTTTTTGAATACTCGCTTGCACTGCCGACAAAGGCGGAAACTGCTCGTCAAACCAGGCAGCAGCTTTTTCGGTAAAATCAAAGTTTTGACGAATGTAATACAGCGTTTTTTGCTCGGTATCGGTGATGCTTCGCCCGTCTTTCGCCAGTTTAACCAAAAGTTGTGCCTCTCGAACGGCTATTTGCGATTCGCCCTCGCCGGTTACAAATTCTGTTGCTAATTCTAGCAATTGCCGGTCGTATTTGACACCGTTGATGATTTTATAATAGCTCATAGTGGGTGTTTAGCATTTTTAGAAAAGTCATCTGATGACATTGGAGCCACCAGATGACTTTGTGTAATTTATTGTTTTACAAATAATTGTGACACTCCACGCTTCATGTCTCGGATGACATACGTGCCCGCAGGCAAACGGCTGGCATCGAGGCGATTGGTATTTTTAGCAGTGAAGAGTTGTTGCCCAACTGCATTGTAAACACTAAAGTCGGAGTTGAGGTTCGTAAGAATCTCGTCGCGAACCGGATTCGGGAAAATGCGCCAAGGCGTTCTACCATTTGCTACGTCTTCCACATCGGTCACATCACCCAGGGTGAAAATGGACACGGAGCCGCTCACTTCATTCGCTACTACCATTAGCGCATTGTTGCTGGGGCTGTCGTCCTTAGGAATGAAAACGATATTTTCTGGTCCAAGATCGCCTGCTTCTGGAGATTCTACGCTTTTTGAAAAATCGCGATGATTGACATACGTCACATAAACAGGTGCCTGCGGGTTGCTAATGTCGTACACCATTACTCCACCGATACGTTCTAAGCCAATAAAAGCATATGGTTTGCCATCAATTTCGGTAATGGTAACGGCTTCTGGTTCAGGTCCTTTGTTGTCGCTGCGACTATCGCGGTTGTTATCGTCGTTGCTTGCATTGAAAGATTGCGGATAGAGCTGTGCGGTAATTTGTTCAAAATCATCGCCACTATCGAATACTAAATTTCCAAAAAAATCCCAAATCGAGAAGGAACGCGCCCCGAACGAATAAAGTTGATCGAAATCGCCATCGAAATCGAAATCGCCCAAGGTATTGGTGACATTCAAACGTCCAAGATTGGCGTTGGCTTTCAGCGTTGCTGCATTTGGAAAAGCCGTGGTATCCAGGGTAAGACTGCCAATTCTAGCTTCTTCAGCAAAATCGCCCCACTCGCGGGCATCTCCTTCATTGGTTGAAACGATGTAAGGCGCACCATTGACGACATAAGCGGCAATCGCATCTGGCATAAACACGCCTAAAACCGGTTGAGGTTTGATCGAAATAGTATTGTCGCGATCGCTGGCATCCATGGCATAGTCGCCCGCAAAGTTAATGATACCCAGCACGATGTCGTCGCTCACGCCTGCGCCAGCCAGCCCAAAATCATTGTCATTTACCACCGCTAGTGCGCCATTGGGTAAAATGGTCAAGCCTTCAGGTTTGTCGCCAGCTTGATAGCCGATGGAAGGCAAATTCAAAACCTTGGTCTTGTGTACTGGCACAATGCCTGCTGCCACCAGTTCATCTGCCGACATTTGTTCCAATGTTTTTTCAGTAGCAGAAACGGTGTCGCGCAGCGCGATTGGATTGTTCAAAATATTGGTTGCGCCTTTCAAATCAATTTCAAAAACAAACTTTTTGCCTGTGCTTTGTCCTGGTAAGCTGGAGTCTCGCTCCAACGCCAGGAATTTGCCTTTCCCTTTGTAAACTGCATCGCCAATTTTATCTACGCGGCTAATTGCCAAACCCGCATCGCGGTTTCTTTCTAACAAATAAACATATTCTGCCACCGGTGTGCCTGTTGCAGCGTCAACGGCTAGAATGCGCAGCACATCTGATTTGTTCTGGGTAGAATTGTCAGGATTAAACAAAGGCGATTGGATGAAGGCATAAATGATGTTGGAATCAGGGTCGTATGCAATGGCTTCAAAACCTCGGTTTGACCAGCGCTGCCGATAAGGGCGTGGCAGGGTTTCAGCACCATAAAAATCAGGTTCCAGCGGTACAATGCCCAATTCGGAAGTTCCCTGTGGCACATAGCGCTCGATGAGCATACCTGTGCTGTCAAATTTGTACAAAGCTGGCCGATATTCGTCGCACATCCAAAAATTACCGGCAGTATCGCGCACAATTCCTTCAAAATCACCACCGAACGGATCGTATGGCAATTCCTGATAATTTTCGCCGGTAGATTTCGATTGATAATCAGGCTTATCATAAATTGTCATGCTGTCGGTATATGTCACCGGCACTTCATCATAGCCGATGATATTGCTTCTACCGGAAATAGGCATGGTGTCGCCCGATTCATCCAGTCGATTCAAAAATAGCTGCTCGTCCAGCTTTACCGTACCTGCCTTTATATTCAAGGTCAATTTTACAATTCTACCTTGATAATTCGGAAGTTTAAAAGGGCGCAAGTCCTGAATGGTTTCTTGCACCACATCGTTGACCAGCACAGCCTCGTCATTCGGACCCCGATCGGGGATGGTATAAAGCACGTAATTATTGCTATCGGATTGTGTTGCATCAAAATACAAACCCGAAAAACCACCCAATTTTACCGGCGGGCGTCCCCCATTATAAACTGGTGTCCCCAATTCAGGTAATTCAATCAGTTCGTTCAACTTAAATTGTGTCAGTACCGGCGCACCTTTCTCATGGTCTTTATAACCCAGCGGCAGCAAGTCGAGCACACGCCCAGTGGCAAGGTTAATCACCGCAAAGGCATTGTTTTCTTGCAAAGAAACGTAAGCTCGGCTATTGTCAGGCGATATTGCAATGTACTCTGGCTCAAGGTCTTGTGCTACCGTAGCATTTGGACCAAATATCCGAATGCCTTTATTAAGCAAAGAAGCTTTTTTATCATTGTAATCTGCAAAAGTCACATTTGTAACCGTCACACTACCCAAGCCATTGCTCAAGTCCAGAATACTCACTGAGCCTTCTGGATCCACTGAATAATCGTCACTTGGCTCGCCTTCATTGGCGGTGAGCACTTTTTTGCCGTCGCCGGTAAAAGTAACCATGTCGGACAAGGCACCCACGGTTATCTCTCTTTGGAAAGTACCTGCTGCGTCAAAAAAGACCACTTTGCCAGGCTGCGTCTTAACTGTTCCTTCTACCGCTACTGCCACCAAGCCATTGTAAACCGCTACGCTATTGACACCTCCGCCATAAGCTGCCAGGCTGATGTCTGCAAATTTGGTTGGTGTAGCGGGGTTGCTAATGTCAAGTATTGTAAGCGTATTGGCATTTGCATTGGTAAAAAATAATCGCGCAGAGGCGGCATCATAAGCGGCAATTTCCGCTGCGCCTTCATCAAAAACATTTGTTTGATACGTAGATAAGTAATTGATCTTGAGATCATTTTGAGCAGAGACAGTCCAATAACTGAAACTTATTGCCAAAATGACTAGCAATTGGAGTACGTGCTTAAACATGCTTGAATTTTTGAGATGATGAAAAATAACCGCGAATATAGCCAAACTATGTTAATCTAAGGTTAATTAAAGAGTTCTTCTCATATGTAACAAATTACAGCCGTTTGGCGTATTTAAACAAACTTCTACATCGTACACACTTTTTACCAAAAACTGAAAAAAATGATGAAATATTGGCACTTTCTAACCATTGCTATGATTGGTAGCATGTTCACTTTTAATACCCTTTATGCGCAGCCAGCAGCCGGAAGCTGGGGCATCGGCATTCAAATCGGGGCACCTAATGGACTCAATCTTAAACATTATAATCCAGGCGGCGCTTCGTTCGATGCTTTATTTGCTTGGGATTTGAACGATTATTTGTTTGTGAATTTACACGGTATTTGGGAAAAACCGCTGAGTCGCACCCCAAATTTTAACTTTTATTACGGACCGGGCGCATTTATTGGCTTTTTAGATCGTAGCAGACATATTTTTGATGAAGCAGAAATTGTTCTGGGCGTGAGCGGCGCCGCTGGTTTAAATGTTTACATTGATCGGTTTGAGATTTTTTTGCAAGCAACACCTCGGTTGGAATTGATTGAAAGAACCGATGCGGAGGTCGGCGGTGGCATTGGATTCAGGTTTTTCTTTTAAAAAAAGACCAGACAGATTTTTACCTGTCTGGTCTTGATCGCTTAATTCGATTCAGCCAGTGTTTCCACTGGTTTATGATGGTGGTGCGTATCTTCCATCTCTTCCGGAATTTCAAGCAGCTTATTCGCTTTCTTGCTAGACAAGTAGGAATATATCGCTGGAATAACGTACAAAGTCAAAATGGTTGCAAACAACAGACCACCCACTACCGCAATACCCATCCCGATGCGGCTCTCCGAACCTGCACCCAATGCCAAAGCAATCGGCAGAGCACCTAGCACGGTTGCCAAACTTGTCATCAAAATCGGGCGGAAACGAGAAACGGCCGCATCTTTGATAGCTTCCAATCGGCTTAAACCGTCCTCCTTGCGTTGATTGGCAAATTCTACAATCAAAATACCGTTTTTCGCTACTAAACCAATAAGCATAATAATACCGATCTCACTAAAAATATTGAGTGTCGTGTCCGTCCACCAAAGCGCCAGTACCGCACCTGCCAATGCCAATGGCACGGTAAACATGATAATAAATGGATCCATAAAACTTTCAAATTGTGCTGCCAACACTAGATAAATCAGAATCAATGCCAGGGCAAATGCAAAGATCAAGCTCGAAGAACTTTCTTCATAATCTTTGGAAGCACCTTTTAATGCCGTGTAATAGGATTCATCGAGCACTTTGTCACTGATCGCCCGCATCGCTGCAATCCCGTCTCCGATGGTTTTACCTTCAGCCAAACCGGCGGAAACCGTAGCAGAAATAAATCGATTATAACGGTACAAGGCAGGAGGATTGGTTTGCTCCGTCGTTGTTACAAGATTATCCAATTGAATCATCTCCCCGGTGCGGCTGCGCACATACAAGGAGCGTAAGTCGATTGTGGCATCCCGGTCTTCGCGTTCTACCTGCCCAATCACTTGGTATTGCTTGCCATTCATAATAAAATAGCCAAAGCGCTGACCACTAAGACTTAATTGCAAGGTTTGCGCAATATCAGCTACCGAAACACCCACATCTTGGGCCTTCTGTCGGTCAATTTCAATATTGATTTCTTGTTTGGTAAACTTCAAATCCACATCTACAATACTGAAAGCCGGGTCTTTACGTGCTTCTTCAAGAAAAATTGGCAACACCCCCCGTAGTTTCTCGAAATTGGGTGCTTGAATAACAAATTGTACGGGCAAGCCACCCCGTCTATCTCCGATGGTTGGTTCTTGGTAAAGAAATGCTCTTGCAGTGGTCAACTTTGATAATTTTGGCATTACATCGTCCATGATTTCTTGTTGACTTCGTTCCCGCTCCTCGGAACCCTTCAGCAACATGGTAATGCTACCAGAATTAGCAGAGCCACCGCCTGGTCCGCCAGCTGTAATGGTAATCAGTCCTTTTAGTTCTGGCACGGCACTGGTGAGCGAATCTGCAACTTCCCTCATATATTCATCGGTATATTCAAAGGTAGAGCTTTCGGGTGCGGTAACATTACCCCGCAAACGGCTGCGATCTTCTAATGGGGCTAATTCTGCGGACAAACCACTGCCTAAATAGTAAATAATGCCTGCTGAAATAAGGATAACTACAAAAGCCAGCCATCTTGCACTCAGAAAAGCATTCAGCGAACGACGGTAGCCGTTTGTTAAACCATTAAAAAATGGTTCGGTCATTCGGTAAAACCAATTATGTCGCTCCCGGTTTTTCAACAATTTGGAAGATAACATCGGGGTCATCGTCAATGCTACAAATGCTGAAATGATAACTGACCCAGCGATCACCACGCCAAATTCGCGGAACAATCGCCCTGTTAAACCTTGCAAGAATACCACCGGCAGAAAAACTGCCGCTAACGCAACTGTGGTTGCTACTACGGCAAAGAAAATCTCCCTCGACCCCTTCACCGCAGCCTCCAGTGGAGGCATACCGGCTTCTACTTTCGTATAAATATTTTCTACTACCACAATGGCATCATCTACAACCAGACCAATTGCCAATACAATTCCCAACAGGGTTAATACATTTATACTAAAACCAGCAACATACATGATGAAAAACGCTCCTATCAAGGATACAGGAATGGCGATAATTGGAATAATCGTGGTACGCCAATCGCGCAAAAACAAAAAGATAATCAATACCACCAAGCCAAATGCAATATAGATGGTTTCTTGTACCTCGTGGATCGAAGCTCGAATATACTCCGTGGTATCGAAGCCCGTTTCTACATTCATATCTTCGGGCAGTTCTCGCTTAATTTGTTCCAAGCGCTCATAAATCGCATCTGCGATTTCAATGTGGTTGGAGCCAGGTTGAGGTACTACTGCAATACCTACCATTGGAATACCATCGCGGCGGAAACTGGTGCGTAGGTTTTCAGGACCTAATTCAGCGTAGCCAATATCTTTAAATCTTACAATTCGTCCGTTTTCTTCCTTAATAATCAGATTATTGAAATCCTCCACTGTTTCCAATCTCCCTTGTGTTCTTACCGATAGTTCTGTTGTGTTTCCTTCGATGCTTCCAGATGGCAATTCAATATTTTCTCGTTGAAGGGCACTGCGAATATCGAGGGGTGTTAATTGATAAGCGACCAATCGCTCTGGCAAAATCCACAGCCGCATCGAATACCGCTTTTCCCCCCAAATACGCACGCTACTTACACCATCAATTGTTTGAAATCGCTCTTTAAAGAGATTTTCTGCAATAGAACTCACTTCTAGCATAGAACGGCTATTGCTCTGCAAGTTGATAAACATGATGGGGCTTGCATCTGCATCTGCTTTTGATACAACCGGGGGGTTCACGTCTGGCGGAAGCCTCCCTACTACCTGCGATACTTTATCACGAACATCATTGGCGGCATCTTCCAAGTTGACCGTCAGATTGAATTCAATCGTAATTTCGCTTCGTCCGTCACGGCTAGTCGAAGTAATAGCACGGATACCGGCAATACCATTCACCGATTCTTCAATCGGCTCTGTGATTTGCGATTCGATTACCTCCGCATTTGCCCCGACATAACTTGTTGATACCGAAATAATTGGAGGATCCACACTCGGATATTCGCGCACACCCAGAAAGTTCATGGCGATAATCCCGAACAACACAATGACGATCGACATCACCGTTGCCAATACCGGACGCGTGATACTCAGGGAAGAGAGACTACTCATAATTTGGTTATTTTTTACCACTTAGCATCTTACATACCAAGTGGATTCAAAGGTTATTCAACTTTAGTTACATTCACTTCTGCGCCAGGTCGAATTTGCATGATGCCCGTTGTAATAATGGTATCTCCGTACGTCAATCCTTTTGTCACCTGGATCAAATCTTCCCGACGGATGCCTGTTTCGACTTTGGTCGGTGTTGCTTTCCCATTTTTATAAACAAAAATTGTTTTGCCTTCCAGTTCTGGTAAAATTGCTTGCGTTGGCACCATAATCGCTCCTTCAAAATTGCGGAGTTTCACAGCCACATTCGCAAATGCCCCTGGCAAAATGCGTCCGCTTGGATTTGGCGCTTCCGCTTTCAATTTTAAAGTACGCGTCGTCGGATCCACGTTTGCTTCTTTTGCTACTACCGTTGCAGAAAGGGGATCATTCGACCCATCCAACAAAAAATCAACCTTGGTACCCTTCGCCACAGCTCGACCATAGCGCTCCGGCACCGAAAATTCAATATTGATCGGATTGACACTTACCAAATTTACAATCGCAGTGCCCGGCGACACGTAGCTGCCTTCGCTCACCTGCCGCAAGCCCAACAGCCCGTCAAATGGCGCTTTCACCGTGCGCTTATCCAATTGAACAGTAATCAAATCCAACTCAGCGTCCACCTGATCGGCTTCTGCTTTGGCAATTTCATACTCCTGCAAACTCACCCCTTCTTTTTTATACAAACCCTCCAAACGCTCGGCAATCTTGCGCTTGAGCTGCTGATTTACCAAAAGGCGATCTCGCTGCGCTTTCAACTCTGCAATATCCAACTGCACCAGAGCAGCCCCTTTTCTGACAACTGTGCCCTCTTTGAACAAAATTTTAGTCACTTTGCCAGGCACTTCACTTGTCACCGTCACTTCTTCGTTTGGTACGGTCGAACCATTTACATTAATCACTTCCTCCGCACGACTACCCTGAATCACAACGGCTTCCACCGGAATGGGACCGCCGCCAAAGCCACCTCGTCCGCCGCCAGGGCTGGCATTCACGGGTCTTGCCTGAGGTTCAGGCTCTTGTTTGCTAAATGTACCAGAATGATATAATAAAAAAGCCCCTCCAAAAATGACAACTGCAAGTATAATCGAAAGAATTCGCGTGGTTCGTTTACGCATGATACGAGTTTTGAGCGACAAGTTATGGAATAAAAACTGTTATTAAGACAAGTAGTTCAAGCCTTGTAATTTTAAGAAACCGTTAAATTATTTTTAATTATAAATCACTTCCGCGTCATTCCGCCAGCCACGTTCCTTCCGCCGTCATATTCCAAATGCGCTGCACCGTTGCTTTTGTGGCTGGATTTTTTGTTGTCACATTTAAAGACAAAAGGAGCGGGGCAAATCTTCCCATTCGTATTCTTTTTTGTCGGAAACAAGCGTTAAAGCAGCTGTATAAATCAAATTCGTTTTGAAGTTAGGTTCAAAATTATTATCCCTGCACCTTTTTTCCATTTCTTAGCATTTTTACTCGGAAAGTGCTTAATTTCGCAGCTCATTTTTGACTTGTTGAACATTTGCCCCGTAGGATGCCTACGGAAAACCTGATCGAGGTTATGAAAAAAAGAACCGAAATTTCGAAGATACTGAGCCACCCGCCCCTGAATGCCGAAGTGACTGTGATGGGCTGGGTACGAGCGTTTCGCTCCAACCGTTTTATTGCACTGTACGATGGCTCCTCGGCAAAGACGCTGCAAATTGTAGTGGATTTTGAAAAGTTTGATGAAAGCTTGTTGAAAAAAATCAGTTTTCATGCGTGTGTTGCCGTGACGGGTAAGCTGGTGGAATCGCAAGGGGCAGGACAAACCGTGGAAGTACTGGCGGAACAGATCGAAATTTTGGGGGAAAGTAATCCAGAGGAGTATCCATTACAGCCGAAGGTACAGACGATGGAGTTCTTGCGGGAACACGCGCACTTTCGCATGCGCACGAACACGTTTAGCTCCGTTTTTCGCATTCGGCACGGCGTTGCGTATGCCATTCACAAGTATTACAACGACCGGGGCTACTTCTACCTGCATGCGCCGATCATCACCGGCAGCGATGCGGAAGGAGCAGGGGAGATGTTTCAGGTAACGACACTGGATGTAGGCAATCCGCCGCGCACGGAAGACGGGCAAGTGGATTGGAGCGAAGATTTTTTTGGAAAAGCGACGAATCTGACGGTTTCCGGGCAGTTGCAAGGCGAAATTGCAGCGTTGGCGTTGGGGAAGATTTATACGTTTGGTCCGACTTTCAGAGCTGAAAATTCCAATACTTCTCGTCACCTGGCAGAGTTTTGGATGATTGAGCCAGAGGTAGCGTTTTATGACATTGAAGATAACATGGATTTGGCGGAGGATTTTGTCAAATACCTGATCAACTTTGTATTAGAAAACTACCCGGATGATGTTGCTTTCCTCGATCAGCGCATCAAGGACGCTGAGAAAAATATGAAGCTGGAAGACCGCCGTGCAATGAGCTTGACGGATACCCTGCGTTTTGTGGTGGACAATGATTTTGAGCGCATTACTTACACGGAAGCGGTGGAGTTGATTTTGAATTCAAAAGAATACAAAAAGGGCAAGTTTGAATTTGAATTGGAATGGGGAAAGGACCTGCAAGCCGAGCACGAGCGCTGGCTGGTGGAAAAGCATTTTAAAAAGCCCGTCATTGTTAGAAACTATCCAAAGGATATCAAGGCGTTTTACATGCGTTTGAATGAAGATGGCAAAACGGTAGCGGCAATGGACGTGCTATTTCCGGGCATTGGCGAGGTGATTGGCGGTTCGCAGCGCGAGGAGCGTTATGAAAATCTGGTGCAGCGCATTAAAGATATGGGTATTCATGAGGAAGAACTGTGGTGGTATTTGGAATTAAGAAAGTTTGGCGGTGCACCGCACGCTGGGTTTGGTTTGGGCTTTGAGCGCATGGTACAATTTATCACAGGCATGACCAATATCCGCGATGTGATTCCTTTCCCGCGCACACCAAAGAATGCAGCGTTTTAAAAAGATTTATTTATAAAATTACAAGAGGTATCCCACCCATGTGGGATACCTCTTTTTTTATTGGTTGCTCCCAGGATTATACAGGTCGCACACCGCCACCCCATAATCCAAGAATAAGCAACAACAGCAAAAACAATAATAGTAACATAGTCTAGAAATTTTGGAGTTAAAAAATAATATTATCGAATAAGCGTCTGTGACAGATTCACTAAATTTTGAAATTTGGCAAACCCTGAAGCAGAACGAACCTTTCGTATATAATAAATTCGGGTTGAACTACAAATCACTGTGCCACTTTATGCAGCACACCGTTTTTTTACAGTAGGCTTAACTTGTTATGGCCTGCCCCAAAAAGAAGCAACAATAAAAGAAGCAATAAGAGTAAAAGGAGCAAGCTGCCGCTACCACCGAGTTGATTAGGGAACATAGTGATAAGGTTTTGGAGTTAAGGGAATAAATTTCCGCTAACAAATATAGCTTTTTTAGGATAAATTGTCAATAGCTAGACTTAATTTTTTTTCTATGAATTGTTTAAATATTTTGAATTTTTATAAATCAATGTTATAATGTTAAAAATTATAACATTTAATTGCGCCAAAAAACATATTTGTTAGCAAAAAAATGTCACTTTCAATGCACTTATCGCTGAATGAGGAAGGGGGCTACCTTCAGTTATGGCGATTAAATACAATAGGGTAAAACAGATCAGGTGTAGTATCAAAATATTCTATGAATTGCAGAAATTTGACTTGCTCGAAGCGCACCTGCAAGCAGGAAAAATCTGTGGCATAGCGCGAGTGGCTGTTAGTACAATTAAAGCGCATTTAAAAATGGAATAATGAAAAAAAAAATTCTGAAAATCCTTAAATTCTGAAAATCCTGATTCAGATTGTAATGAATTTTTGAAAGAATGGAATGGTGGAAAATCGTGTGCATCTTTTAATCCTGCCACTTGATGCAAAAAAAAAAGACGCAGCGTTTGTCGCTGCGTCCTCTCGCTAATAACAAATCATAATCTCATGAAAATAATAAGACGACCTAATTCTTAAAAAACGAACTTTACTATCTTTTGGTGTATGACCATTCAACTTTTTAGAAAAAAGGTTCCCCGCTCTAATTTCACCGGCGGGGAACGCCGGTTTATGGGATTATGATTATCGTACCAATAATTTTCCGCTGCCGAGCAGCTGCCCCTCAGATTCCAGTCTAAAGAAATAAAGACCAGCAATCATTTGGTTGCGATAATACATAATATGATTACCAGAGAATTTTTGAACTGACACCTGGCGACCAACGCTGTCGAAGATGCGTAGCGTCAATTCATTAAATGTGTGTCCTTCCACTTCAATTTTTGCAACTTCCTCAAACGGATTCGGACTCACTTTTATCTTTAAGCCCGGAACAACGGGTTGATCTACATCCACGGTAATAAAGTCAGGAAATTGACCGATCACGTGGCGGATTTCATTTGTCATTACCGGAGCCGCATAGTTAAAGAAGATGGCAGCACGATTTGTAATCAATGTGTTTGTAGTGTTGTTCGGTTTTTGGGAAATCTTGAAAGTAATGTATCCCCAATTTGAAGTTCCGTTCGCACTACCATCTGGTAAAAGCTCTATGTTATCGAAGGTGATTTTCAGGATACCCGTGCCAGTAAAGTCGAATTTGTAAGGATGACTACTCGTCTCTAGTCTCAGCGTACTGAAATCCAGATAAGGCGATAAAGTATCCCGAATGACCACTCTTCTAACGGTATCAATTCCAGCATTTTTGAATAAAATATTGTATGTGATCTCGGTATTGGCGGCTATGATAGAATCTCGGTAGCCTTTGGGATAGCCTCTCATTTGTGCTGCTGTAATAGAACCGATTATTTCTTGAACATCCGTGTCAATAAAGTTGTCCTGATCGTCTTCAGGAAACTGGGTAACATACCCGGTTGTTATATCTTGACCATCTGATGCGCAGCCTTCGATGGCTACGGTAGGGTAACTTCTACCCGGGTGGTCTTTCGTTTGTTCTGCAATCAAGCGATATGTGCTTCCGTCTTTAACTACATTTTCTTTCAATTCCTGACCTGAACCTAGTTGAAACGGTTTGTTGATAAAAACAACATCCTGTTGAACCACATAGTAGCGTTGAACACGGCTCATGTTGCCGTTACCAACATTTTTGATTCTAAACTGTACCGAATCCTGCTTGCATTCTCCACTGACTAACAGACTCGATCCGTCCCACTCTGGTCCAGGCTCCAGGCACAGTGTATCAGGATAGATATGTACTTTAACCAGTGCCGATTGTCCCATAGCGATGCCTTCGCATGCCATTTGGGTTTGTATCTTGAAACTACCACATGTGGTAGCACTAATATTTCCGAGTTGGAAGGTATAAGTTTTACCGTTTTGACTGCTAAAGGGAACGCCAGACGAAACATACGTCAATTTATCATCCAGCGTTACCTCTACATAGGCATCTTGTGCCGTTGCAGTGCCTAAATTGCAGTAAGAAACCGTGTATTCAACACCGGAACAAACTGCAAGAAATGGTGTGGAAATATCAACCTCTAAGTATGGGCAAGCCTGAGCTACGGTCATTGGGAAATTCAGACTCGTTGTGTCGTAGAAGTTGGTTAGGTTGATATTGTATCCACCCGCGATGCAGCTTTCCCAATACTGGCTGGCAGGAAGTACCGTTACATTGTACCTGCCGGTATCCACCAGAATTCGGTATCTGCCGTTTTCATCGGTTGCTCCATAATAAGTTTTGTTCCCCCCTGTCACTTTTACCAGCCACTCTTTTAGCAGCGGGTCTCCGGAGTCATAATCACAGGCACCATCGCGGTCGAAGAATACCTGTCCGGAAATGTAGTTGGTTTTTGTGTTACCTTGTAGGTCTGTTTTTAGTATATAAACATCATCAATAAAACTCAGTGCTAAAGAAGTATAACCAGCGATTGCAAAACCACCATCGGTTGTTGAGACAATGTCTTCGCCCCAATCGGTTCTGCTTTTTTCACCCAATCCACTGACAATCAATTCATTTCCTAAAGAATTCAATCTAGCAAACAGAATGTCGATGTTTTGACTGCTGGTTTCTGTTATTCCTGTTACAACCAGATCGCCATCTGATACTTCTGCGATGGCGTTTGCTTCTTGTCCAAAAGGACGAATAATTGGTCTTTTCCAAATTATCGCTCCATTTGAATCCAATTTTACAATGTAAGCATCGCCTTCTCCGTTGATAACGCCCGCCAGCACGATATTGCCATCTTTGCTGACGATTACGTCATTGGCTTCTTCTCGTTCAGTTGAGCTGATTCTCACCGGCTCGCCCCAGAACATATTACCTTGTGCATCTATCCGATATACAACAATGTCATTATCAAATGTATTTGGCAATATATTGTCGGAAGAACCTACAAAAACATAGCCATTGCGAAACACGGTAATAGCTCTGCCATCGTCATCTTTATCTCCACCGTAGTTTTTCGACCAAAGTTGGTTGCCTTGTGCATCTACTTTAATCAGTAAAATGTCATCTTCACCACTTGGCGTATCTTTGGTGCTGCCTACAATGACATAGCCCCCATCTATTGCTTTTACCAGCGATCTGCCTTGTTCGTAGGTATTGGTTTTGCCATATTGTTTGCTCCAAACCATCTTGCCACTGGCGTCTATTCGAAGCAGGTAAACATTTTCTTGTTCTCCTACATTGTTGCGAATAAAGCCAACGATTAAAAAATCCCCGTTTTCAACTTCGATGACGTCGAAGGCTTGTTCGATAAAACCTTCATCATAGATTTGTGACCACAACACTTTACCATCCTGATCGGTCCGTACCACATACACGTCAATGTCATTGTCCGAGCCGAATGATTCGCTGTACCCCACACTCAAAAATCCGCCATCTTTGGTTTGAACCAGCGCCGTTGCGCGATCCTCTTTGCTGCCACCGTACGAGAGCTCCCACCCTTGTGCATAAACGCCAACTACTGACAACAACATCAACAACAGTGTCGCCAACTGACTTGAGACCGCGTGATGAAATTTCTTAGTTGACATTTTATCAGGTTGTTTAGGTCGTTCTCGTTTAATTTCCGTTGACAGTACAAAAAT
Organism: uncultured Saprospiraceae bacterium; assembly: GCA_964517145.1. Taxonomy (GTDB): domain Bacteria; phylum Bacteroidota; class Bacteroidia; order Chitinophagales; family Saprospiraceae; genus JADJNW01. Next base: position 12,477 of record CAZFBN010000069.1, on the reverse strand, counting down.
GCACTGGATAATTGCTGAAAACAAAGACAAAATATGGCGTTTGTTGAGCAAAAAAGAATTATTTTTATGCGTTAAATTTGCCCTCATAACTATATTTTAATTTGAAAATCAATAATTTACACCAAAATCAAACAAGTATCGTTTGTTGAAAAATTCAAAAATAAATTCTTATGAAAAACAGCCATTTAATTATCATTTTAAAAACTTTTTCTAAAAAAGAGTGGCGCGATTTGCAAAAATGGCTGGAATCGCCTGTACACAACCAACGGGAAGATGTCATCGTGCTCATGAAATATCTTTCTACCAATGGACACTTGGACAGTGAAAAACACCTAAAGAAAGAGAAAATATATACAAAACTTTTTCCAGGAGAGGCATTTGATGACGCCAAACTACGACAAACCATTCACTTCTTGCTGCGAGCCGTTGAAGAGTTTTTAATTTATGAAAAATTGCAAGAAGATGTGATACAAAGCCAACTAACACTCGCCAGCATTTACCGCCAACGCAAACTCGACAAAGCCTTTAAAAAATCTGTCCGAACAGTAGAAGAATTACAAACAAAATTACCCTACCGCAATCAGCAGTATTTACATAGTGAATACTTGTTGCAACAGGAAAAATACCTTTTTCTGGAAGGTAAAGAGCGCACCATTAAAATGAATTTGCAAGAAGTATCTGATGCCTTGGATGCTTCGTACATAGCAGATAAACTGCGCCAGAGCTGTAACATGCTTGCTCACCAAATGCTTTATAAGGCTTCTTACAATATGGGCTTGCTAGAAGCAGTACTGCATTATATAGAAGAGAATCAGCTCACCGATAATCCTGCAATCGGTTTTTATTACTACATCTATAAAACACTTACCGAAGAAGACAATACCACTCACTTTGAAGCGCTGAATGAACAAATTCAGGTAGCGTCTCATCTTTTTCCGCAAGAAGAAATGCGCGGTATTTATCTGCATGCCATCAATTACTGCATCGTTCGTTTGAATTCTGGGCAGGAAGCTTATTTCCGAAAGGCGTTTGAACTATACAAAAAAGGGATTGAAGAAAAAATATTGCTTACCAATAATACCATTGATCCTTATCTATTCCGAAATGTAACGGCTGTGGGTTTAAAATTGAAAGAATTCATCTGGGTAGATTTTTTTATCCATAATTACAAAGATTACCTGGTAGAGGAGCATCGTGAAAACTTTTTTAAATTTAATTTAGCTAGGCTGCGCGTTGAACAAAACAATTATGATTCCGCTATTCAATTGCTAGCAGCAACTGATTTTGATGATGTGCTGATACATCTGAGCGCTAAGACGATGCTGTTAAAAATTTATTATGAGCTAGATGAAACCGATGCATTAGAATCATTATTAGAAAGTATGCGTACTTATTTAAATCGCAAAGAATTAGTGGGTTCTTATCGCCCGATTTATCAAAACATTATACGTTATACCAAAAAATTAGTACGAATCAATCCGTATGATAAAGATCGGAAAGAAAAACTAAGGCAAGAAATCACAGCAGCTAATCCACTTCCAGAAAAAGCTTGGCTGCTCAAACAATTGGACGCGCTTTAAACGACTAAAAGAGGTTTAGAGACCGAGTAACCTAAAGCGCTTGGTCACCCGGTCTCTTGCTCTATTGTACCATCATCTTTTGTGCGATGACAGCAGTAGCCGTTTTCACTTCTACTATGTAAAAGCCCGCGCTCAGATTTTGAATGCGCAGCGGAATTATTTGATTGCCGGTCATTAATTCAGTCGTTTTTTGAAACATTAAGCGACCATCTGCACTAAAAATACGTATGCTTGCATTGTCCGTCGCCTGGGTAGTTGTGATGGAAACATTGACCCAATCTTGGGTTGGATTTGGATAAAGTGCTACTCGCAGCGGCAAGGATTGCGGCTCGTCTGTGTCAGTAAGTGGCGATTGTGGTTGTACAATGGTGCCGCGCGAAACCGCCATTGTACAGGTATAATCGCCCTCTTTTGTTGATACGCAAGCCTCAGAATCATAATTATACATATCAAAAAATTCCACATCATCTATCCACCAGCCTGAGCCGCTGCTAAAGTCCTTTGGAAGGGTTGCAAAACGGAAACGCACTAAAATTTCTTGCCCGACAAAGGATTGCAAATCTAGGTAGCTATCGGTAAAGCCGCTGCTTTTTCCCCAATATGCCTGAATCGGACTCACCCCAAAGGTAGTAGCAGCCACGCGTCCGCTATAGCCATTGCGGAAAATCAAACTGTCAACAGCTTGCCAACTTGCGCCGTTGTTGGTAGAAATTTGCACGATTCCTCCATCCAAACCTGGATCAATGTCAAAATTATGATAAAAACGCAGCACCGGTTGTGTACCGCTCACCAAAATTGGCGTTGCCAGTTGTAGCGTGTGGTCGTTGCGGCGTATGGTAGATGGTATCAGCCAGGAGCGCCTACCGCTGAATGCGCGTTGCGTTGTGATTCGCCACATATCGGAACCCACCAAGGTATCGCTGCGCCAATTGGTAGTGCCACTTTCCAAATTATCTAAAAATTGCTGGATTGAATAGTTCTCCAGAGGAGTGCGAATTTGATACGTCAAGCTTTTAAATGCGCCTGATTCCAGTTGTTCTACTTTAAATTGAATGGTACCATTTTCAACCTGAGCGGAGGCGTTGGCGGACCCTGCAATGTAAGTTGTTCCTGTTGGCAAGACATCCGTTATTACTACGTCCGTTACAGTGGCGTCTTTATAATTGGTAAGTTCCAGTGTTACAAAAATGGTGTCCCCTGCTTTGATAAGCGGCGTAACACTTTTATTGAGAACGAGTTGCTTGGCACATTCCGGTGCGCTGTCAAAAGCTTGCTTGCCATCGTTGCGATTTTCGTGGCTACCTTGATTAGCGCTCCATCCCAAGCCTCGACGGGCAAATACTTCCCAGATAAGACACTGATTTGCGCCATCATTATTAATAAGGTCTGCTGCCAGAATTGCATCGCGCCCATCGATGAATCCGGGATCACAAGCTTGCAGCTTCATGCCGTCTATAACCAATTGAATGGCAAGATTATTGCCGCCTTTACCGGTGTATAAATTTTCATCCCAACCATATACTTCCACCATTTTCCAATATAAGTCCCACAATACCTCTGCCCAGATTTCACCGAGTGGGTGCGGACGTGTGCCTGTGCCAATGATATCGTCAAAAGTCTGCGGATTTACATTCATATCCGTAGAATAGGGGTAGCGTCGAATGCCACGTGCGGTGGGATCTCGATTTTCAACATAGGTGCCAATGCCGCGCGCCAATTTGCCATCATCGCCCGGTTTTACGGTAGTGACCAAAGTAAAGAAATCGCTCCATCCTTCGCCCATTTGCTCATCATTGCTCAGGCATCCGGAATTAGCAGGTCCGCCCGTCAAGCGCGTAGAAATGCCGTGCCCGTATTCATGCGCCACAATGCCATTGTCGAAAGAAGCATCCAGTGCAGCCGGGACAGGCGCTTTGGAAAGTTGAATGGTGGCAGTCACGCCTTTGTTTAGGTTGGCTCGAATGACTTGACATTGCTGAGGCAATATCATCACCACTGGAATCGTCGGGTTTGTAGGAATGCTAGGATCATTTGCCATTGTTAAAAAGGAGTTTTCATTATTGCAAATAATGACTCCTATGGCACCCGCTTGCTGCGCTCGCAGCACTTTACTTTTGAACGTGCAAGTTCCTCGATCTATCAATGCAATTTTACCCACCAATTCATTGGCATTCGATATGGTAGAGCATACCTGATTGGGAAAAGCAATAGAAGTATCTCTTGCTGCCGCCACCTGACCGGTTATCGGTGCATCGCCATACAATACGCCAAAGTCTGCTAAACTGGTAGCCAAGGTATCAGCAATATCAACTGGTTGATTCACGATCAAAGGCGTTTTGGGAGCACGGCTCCACAGGTACATTTGCATGGTAGGGCTGCTACCGTCGCCAGGTGTACTAAAATTGGCGTTATTGGTGCCACCGCCATCTTGTGATTGTGCAAACACGTAATCTTCGGCATTGCCACCCCGACCGTAATTATTCTTTTGAAAATTGCCTGCAGCTTCGTCAAATCCATAGTGGTAAATAAAGTCGTGCATAATGTTGTTCATGTAAAACAACTGCGTCACAGAGGCATCTCTCAGTCCGATGGGTTCTTGTTGCATACTGAAAGGAAAATCAAACATCAAGCTCGTGCCTCCCTGTGGTTCGTTCTCGGAGGAGACATCCCGGTCGTCCAAATCCAAAAAAGCATGTACATTATTACCTCTCGTAATGCGATACTCGGCACCCGTCGCGCCATTCGTATCGTGCCAGCCGTAAGGCGATGCGGCAGCATCCGCAGGGCTCGCCAGCAACTGTCGTTGACCATGAACCGGACTTTCTATCGGAATCGGAAAAACATTATATTGAGCATTATCTACACCCGTCGGATTGTAATAATTTTGTAATAATGCTTGCTGAGTTGATTGAAATTGTAAAGTTGGAACTTCTTCCCTACAATTTTCATGATGTTGATGTCCTTCTGCTATATCAAAATTGCAATACACCGTCCAGTTATCTTTTGCCAGAAGTGATCCCGTTAGTGCATCTATGCGCACACTCCAATAGTCAGGGGTGTTCACCTGCTGAATCGCTAAATCCCACGCCAATCGCACCGCTCCATCCGCCATCGCTTGGTACATCAGCCGTACTTTGATCGGCGATTTTGAAATATTTTTATCTTCAAAAATCAATTCTTGCTGCGGTGTTTGTGCCACAAAAGCCGGCGCTGCTTTGCCAGGCAGTTCTAATTGCCGAGCTGCATAAATGATGGCTTGCAAAGGCGTGACCAAAGGCGCTTTCGCATTGATCCTGCTGGCTAGATCAGGCACAAACCGGCTATTGGCAAAGCCAACTTTCCCGTCGGCAGTGACGTGTACACTTAAAATAGCATCGTGAACTGGAATGCCCGTTTGCTGTTGCAAAAAGTAAAAATGCGAAACTCTGTTGTGTTTTGTTTCATATTGATTGCTCACCAGTACATCGGCTACATCGGCTTTTTTCAATTGCCAACGCCCATACTCTTGCTCCAAATAGCGCAATGCAATGTCAAGCGGGGTTTGTTGTTGTGCCCATGCGGCAGTCAACAATAGACTTAGTACAAGACTACTCACAATTTTTTCGGTAAAAAGGGATTTCATATCATTTTATTTTGAGTTTTCAAAGATAATGCAAAAGTGAAGGAAGGTAACAGGTAAAAAAGTAAGTTGTACTGCTAAACGACAAAACGAATTGTTATTTTGGCGAAAGTATTGAAACTTGAAAGCATTTTGTTAGGAATTTTTAAAAACATTTTACAGCACACATGAAGGATACGAGTCATATCATTTATGGTCGCCATCCAGTGGTGGACGCCATTCAAGCCGGACAAACCATTGACAAAATTTTATTGCAACAGGGTACACGCGGGGAGTTGGAGAAAGAAATCCGACACCTGAGCAAGGAATTTGATATTCCGGTACAGTATGTTCCAAAGGAAAAATTGCAACAATTCACCAAAGGGAATCATCAAGGTATCCTGGCTTTTGTATCAATGGTGCAGTATTTTCATCTGGAGGATGTGCTGCCGGGTATTTTTGAAAAATCAGAAATGCCTTTGATTTTGCTGCTTGATGGAGTGACGGATGTGCGCAATTTTGGTGCCATTGCGCGCTCGGCAGAAATTGCTGGCGTTCAAACGATTGTAGTACCCCTCAAAGGCAGTGCCCTCATCAATGCCGAGGCGATGAAGGCATCGGCTGGAGCCTTGTCAAAGATTCCGGTTTGCCGCGAAAGTAGTTTGGCAAAAGCCGTTGAATACCTAAAGCTATCGGGTATTCGTATTTTGGCAAGTGATTTAAAAGCTGAAAAAATGATATATGAAGTGGATTTTGGGCAGCCGGTGGCAATTCTCATTGGTTCAGAAGGGGAGGGTGTGAATCAGGCACTGCTGCGCGAAGCCGATGAATTGTTCAAAATTCCGCAAATTGGCACCACTGATTCTTTTAATGTGTCAGTAGCAACAGGCATCATCCTGTATGAAGCCATGCGGCAAAGATTGAATTTTTAATAAAAAAACTCCCGACACACATACGCGGCGCGGGAGGCAATAATCAAAAAACAGCAGGATAATTTCTTTATTTTGAGGTTATTTTTTTTAACCGCAGAGCATCATGTATGCCCCAGCCGGGTCTTGGATGAGGCAATAGTGCCCCTGCTCGCCCATTTTTCTTTTTTCACCGATGATTTTTCCTCCCAGGCTTTGGCATCTTTCCAAACTGGCATCTAGGTTTTCAACCATTACATACAGCAACCACTGTGGCGGAAGGTACGCATTGACACCACGTGCATGACAAACTCCGCTGACGCCTTCTTCACCTGCACTCATCATATAATCTGCGTAGTCGCCCATACTCAAAGGCTGCTTTTCCCAGCCTACTACCTGCACATAAAAATCACTCACCGCCTCCGCATCTTCTACCGTCAGATCAAACCACACCATTCTCCTGATTTTTGGCTCTTCCATACCATTTACTTGAAAGGTTGTAAAAATTTATGACAAAGCAAAGAGATGTGAAGAATAGACGAATCTATTTTTCAAACAAAAGCCAACTTCTTGTTTCAACAAAAATCTTATAAATCGCTGATGCGGCGGATCACCTGGTACAATCGGGTATATTCATTGATCTCTTCATCAAAAGGATCGTATTCTAGGTGATTAGCAGAGATGAGCTTCAGCCTATTGACTCTACCTCTTTGATCCGTGAGTTTTTGAACATATTTGACCCATACTTTGCCATTGTTGGTCACGGCATATATTTTATTATCTTTAATATCATTAATGCCATTAATTTGGCGGCAAATGACAATATCACCGTTTTGAATCACAGGTTCCATACTAGTTCCGCTGATAGGGAAAGCGACCAAACCGCCACCAGACAAGCCCGGAATACTGAAAAATTCATTATCCTCCTGGTGAAATCCATCTGCCTCTCCAACAGCTACCCCTGCGAACGCCTCCGTAGAAGTGAACAAAATATTGCCTTTCCCAAAAACGACATTCGTGTCGCTGCCGACTTCCATGGTTGGCAGGTCAAACCCAAACGGCGTGCCAATGCCATCAATCAGGTAGGTTTCGTTGACCCCGTACTCACGACAAAGAATACGCGCCTGGCTGTAATCAATGCAGCGTTTATCATCAGGATTGAGGTAAGCGCGAATGATGTGCCCATATGCACGATTGCCGAGAATTTTCTCAGCAAAATCGCCCATGCCTTTGCCGCCACGGTCATTTTTAACAATGACGCCCCGCTCTTCCAGCAATTGGAAAACCCGGATAAAGCGCTCGTTTAATTGAAGTCTGTCCTCACGTATCATAAGTTAGTAAGCGTTTTCGGTTTAAAACAAAAGTAACTGTTTTGGTTCTGCAAATTAAAACAAAAAATTGCATTCAACAAATTATTGGAAAAGATTTTTTCTAAAAAAATTCGTGGTTATTGTCATATGATTACAAAAGGCTCATTTTTATTGACTTAAAAAAAAAGCCCATCCGATAGACTAAACTACCAGATGGGCTGCTCTTTCATACAACTTTGTATTAAGGTATTAATTTCTTCAGTGCCTCTTCCAGAATCTCAATTTCCTCCTCCGTATTATAATAATGCGGCGACACGCGCAGCGCCCAATCCACGCCTTTCTCAGCAAAATCAATCTGCGCACCGGTGCGAACGGCAATGGACGTATTAATATTAAATGCTTGTAATTTCTTTTTCAAAGCAGTTGATTCCCAGTCTTTTACAGCATAAGTCGTAATGCCGCAGCGTTCCTTGCCTTTGTCCAGATTTTGAATACCGGGAATCGCACTCAGTTTTTCCCGGCACAAGCCTGCCAGATATTTTACGCGAATTTCAATATTGCTGAGGTCGAATCGCCGATTGCCAATCGGTGCCACATTCATCGCATATTCCACGCAGGCTTTGCTCGCGAGCAGGAGCGCGTGCGGGCGTTCCCACAGCTCGAAGCGACGCGCATCCGGGCGTATGCTGTAAGTGTCTGGAGTCGTCCACGTAGCGCTGAAAAGATCCACGAATAAAGGCTCCAGACCAGCATCCAACGCTTTGTCAGACACATACAAAAAACCCGCGCCACGCGGTCCGCGCAGGAATTTTCGAAAAGTCGCACTTAAAAAATCGCAATGTATTTCTTGCACATTCAAAGGCATTTGTCCGGCAGATTGACAAGCATCTACCAAATACCAACTGTTATTTTCCTTACAAATTTTACCAATTTCCGCCACCGGCTGCACCAAACCGGAATTGGTTGGCACGTGCGTCACCGCTACCAGTTTTGGACGATGCTTTTGAATCAAATCCCGCATCGAGTCAACATCCACGCCACCTTCGGGCGCATCTTCCGCTCGAATGAGTTGCACGCCAAAACGCTTTTGCAATTCTAAAAATGCGATTTGATTGGAAACATAATCATTTTTGGTGGTGAGAATGACGTCACCTTTTTCAAATGAAATGGCAGACAAAGCCCGATTGTAGGCATCTGTGGCGCTGCCGGCATAAGCGATGTTGCGTGGCTGGCAATTTAAAAATTGTGCCATTGTATCATAAAATCCCTCAATTTGAGGTTGTGCCGCTGCTTCTGCTTCATAGCCGCCTATTTCCATTTCTAACTGAAAATGCTGCTGAAAAGCGTCAATGACAGGCTGCGGCATCAGGGCAGCACCTGCATTATTAAAGTGAATACGCTTTTTTACACCGGGTGTTTCCGCGCGAAAACGCTCGATCTGCTGAGGATTCATTTTATTTTAAAATTAAAACAAAGAAAATACATGCTATTTACAAAGCACTTCCGCTATTTGGCTTCGTTACTGTTGTTGCCTTGGGAGCGATCCATATTGAGCAATTTCAAAACCATAATTGTAGGCGGTTCATGCTCAAAAGATGTTTTAATTTCCTGGGTGAGCGCCGCCATGATCTCTTCATATTGTCCAAAAACCTGGGTGCTCATCATATTGACCCGAACCTCCAGGTTTTGATACTGCTGCAGGCGATGAATAAAATCGTCAATCGGCTGGTCATAATTTTGTCGGCTGAGCGGATACATGCTGATTTCAAGCGATGTTTTCATATGCGGTTGGTTTTAATGCTGTGGATACTATTGATACTTTGGATGCTAAGGATGGCTATGGTAACAAAAGCGTCGCGCAGCGAATATCCATCGTATCTATAAATATCAATAGTATCTACCGCGTTTTTGTTTACGTCGGCGTTTGGCAATGTCCGTATGCGAGTTACCTATTTTTTGTTACAAATAGATGGCTAAACGGCATAAAAGTACGTAGAAAGTTGCCTGTTTTTCAGGTTGTTAAGCAGTTGGTAAATATTCAAAAATTAATATTAAAAAAAAGTGGCTTATATCATTCGTGTTATTAAAAATCACTTTTTAAAAGTTAGGATTAGCAAATAATGAACAAAACTTTCAGTTTTTAGTGATAAACAAAATAAACATACTGACACAAAAACTTACTTTTTACACGGGATAACCCTATTTTTGTAGAAAATAGGTTACTTGTTATTCGTTGTATGGCGGTTCGCACTTGCCTCAATAACCGATAACCGATAACAATCACATGATTACATGGCAGCAAAAAAGAAGAAAAATCTTAAACAGCTTTCGCTGGATATTGGGTTGAAGGATGAGCGTATCCCTAAGTTAGGCGGTGTGGTGCTGTTGTTTTTGGCGTTTTACTTATTAATTGCTTTTTTTTCTTATTTATTTACCTGGTACATTGACCAAGATAAAGTGCTGCGCTTCTCCTGGCAACAATTATTGGCAAGCGAGTTTCAAATGGCAAATTGGCTGGGGCGTTTAGGAGCAGTTGTATCCAATGCTTTTTTTTATTGGGGCTTTGGATTGCCTTCGTTTTTTTTCGTGTATATTTTGTTGCAACTAGGTTTGGGTATGATTTTTCGTACGCCCTTGAAGCAATATTGGCATCGGGTGCGCTCGGCGTTGTTGTGGACGTTGTTTTTATCGGTTTTGTTAGAATTTGTGTTTGGAAGTTTTGGATTTCCCTGGGGTGGCGCGTTTGGCGAAGCGGTCAGCGAGTGGATTATCCATTTTGTCGGAACGCTCGGATTAATTGTGTTAATCATTGCCACTTTGGCGGGGATGATTATTTGGACTTTCAATCCGAATTTCCGCGAAATGACTTTCCAACAGGCATTCGACGAAGCCCGCAACTATGTGCTCGACTGGATGTATGGTCGCCTGCCTTGGCGCAAGAAACGCACGCCTTCTACGATGCCGGCATTGCCATCAGTTGCCAATAACCGTTCTGCGCCAATCAAACCGCTGCCGACCTTACCTTCCGAAAATGGAAGTAGCGGACAAACCGTTGAAAAAGCACCTCAGCTGGCATTGAATCTAGCTGATCGTCAAGCAAATACGCCGTTGAAAGCAGGAGAAGCAGAATTGGAAATTGAGGTTCCTGCAGAAGAAGAGAAAGTGCCTGAATTGGAAACGGTCGTTCGCCCCATGAATCCGCCTTCGCAAACCAGCGCGCTGACCGAGGAAAACCAGGATCATAGCGAACCCTACGATCCCACTTTGGAATTATCTTCATACGAGCATCCGATTTTGCAATTATTGCCGGAATACGCCGAGGAAAAATTTGAAATTGACCGAGAAGAACTCGAAGCGAACAAGGATCAAATCATTGAAACGCTGTTAAATTATAAAATTGAAATCACGAAAATCCGCGCCACCATTGGTCCTACGGTCACGTTGTACGAAATTGTGCCTGCTCCGGGGGTGCGCGTTTCAAGGATAAAAAATCTGGAGGACGATATTGCGTTGAGCTTGTCGGCATTGGGTATTCGCATCATCGCGCCGATTCCCGGCAAGGGTACCATCGGTATTGAAGTGCCGAATAAACGCAAACAGATCGTGTCCATGCGGGAGGTGTTGGCTTCGCCCAAATTCAAGCAAGCGAAGATGGACTTGCCGATTGCCTTGGGTAAAACCATTTCCAACGAAGTATTTGTGGCGGATTTGGCGAAGATGCCGCACTTGCTCATAGCCGGGGCGACCGGTCAGGGTAAGTCGGTGGGTATCAATGCGGCACTCATGTCTTTATTGTACAAAAAGCACCCATCGCAGTTGAAATTGGTGATGATTGACCCGAAAAAGGTCGAATTGTTCCCGTACAGCAAGCTGGAAAATCATTTTCTGGCGTTCTTACCCGGTCAGGATGAGCCGATTACGACCGAAACCAGTAAGGTGATTCACACCCTGAATTCGCTTTGCATTGAAATGGATCAGCGCTATGATTTGCTAAAAAAAGCTTCGGCAAGAAATATCCGCGAGTACAATGAAAAATTTGTACAGCGTATCCTCAATCCGCTCAAAGGGCACCGTTTTCTGCCGTTCATCGTGCTGGTGATTGACGAATTTGCGGATTTGATTATGACCGCCGGTAAAGAAGTCGAACTCCCGATTGGACGTCTGGCGCAGCTGGCGCGGGCGGTGGGCATTCACCTGATTATTGCGACGCAGCGTCCTTCGGTGAATATTATCACGGGTGTGATTAAAGCCAACTTTCCGGCGCGTATTGCTTATAAAGTGGCGTCGAAAGTCGATTCGCGCACAATTTTGGATGCCGGTGGTGCCGAGCAATTGATTGGTCGGGGCGACATGCTCCTCTCGGTCGGTGGTGACATGGTGCGGCTGCAATCGGCGTTTGTGGACACCCCCGAAGTGGAAAAAGTGGTTGATTTTATTGGCGATCAGCGGGGCTACCCCGAACCTTACCTTCTGCCGGAATTCCATTCTGATGAAGAAATGCAAGGTGTATCCTCGTTGAAATACAGTGATTTAGACGAAATGTTTGAAGACGCCGCTCGCCTGATTGTTCAAAATCAGCATGGCTCTACTTCGATGATTCAACGCCGCCTCAAACTTGGCTACAACCGCGCCGGTCGCATCATGGATCAAATGGAAGCCATGGGCATCGTAGGTCCGAGCGAAGGTAGCAAAGTGCGTGAAGTGTTGATTTTTGATGAAATGGAGTTGGAAAGATACCTGGGCGATCTGCGGAATCGGAAATAAATATTCTACGTTTCTTCAAAAGCTATCTGATCACTTTTATTAAAGAATAACTATGCAAACGGAAACGGTTCGGTATCAAGATTACATTGAAATGAATCCTCAAGTGATGTTGGGAAAGCCCGTCATTAAAGGTACGCGTATTACTGTCGAAATGATTTTGGAAGAACTCTCCGGCGGACTCACGATGGAAGATTTATTGGAAGCATATCCTAACATTACACAAGAAAGTATTTTGGCTGCGATGGGATTTGCGGCGGCTATGCTTAGAAGCTGTTAAAAATTAAAAAGATTGACATATAAGAGAAGCATCCTCAGGA
>CAZFBN010000068.1:0-27473 GCA_964517145.1 uncultured Saprospiraceae bacterium | reverse complement strand
ATTGTTAAAAACTCTAGCTCGTGTTTTACTGATTTCAAATGCTTCTACAAACGCCTGCTGTACCTCCTCAAGATTTGCTTCAATTATCACTTGCGGAAATAAATTGCCACGAATGTCAAAAGTAAAATCCATGATTATTTCCTATTTTTCGCAAATTCCTTTGCAAAATAGGTAATAATCACATCTGCTCCGGCTCTTCTGATACTCAGAAGTGTTTCCGGCATCGCCCGATCAAAATCCACCCAGCCCATTTTGGCAGCGGCTAATAACAATGCACACTCGCCGCTCACATGATATGCTGCTATCGGCAATTCATAATTTTCTTTTAACAAGTGAATAACATCCAAATAATGTAATGCGGGCTTTACCATCAGAAAATCAGCACCTTCCTGCGTGTCCAAATCCGCTTCAATCAAGGCTTCGCGTTTATTGGCAGGATTCATTTGGTACGTTTTTTTATCTTTTGGAACATTTTCCAAATCTCGCGGCGCAGAATCCAACGCTTGCCGAAAAGGTCCGTAAAAAGCGCTGGCGTATTTTGCGGTATATGACATAATCCCTGTATCTGTAAAACCAGCTTTATCAAGTGCTTCGCGCATGTAGCCCACGCGCCCGTCCATCATGTCGGAAGGACCGAGGATGTCAAAACCCGCTTCTGCTTGCGCCACGGACATTTTTGCCAAAATCGGCAGCGTTTCGTCATTTTGAATCTTGCCTGCGCGCACGTAGCCGTCGTGCCCGTCGGAATTGTACGGATCCATCGCTACATCGCTGATGAGGCAGCATTCGGGTAAGCGTTTTTTAATTTCCGCTGCCGTTTTTAAATAAAAATTATCCGGATTGTAACTATAAGTCGCTTCTTTATCTTTCAACGCCTCCGCCACCGCAGGAAACATGATAAAATTAGTAATACCTAAATTTAGACATTCCTCTACCTCTTGAAGCACCCTATCCGGCGAAAAGCGAAAAGTGCCTGGCAATGAGGCTACTTCATTTTTAACATTTTTACCATCTGTAATAAAGAGAGGCTGAACGAGATGCTCTACCGTCAGATGCGTCTCCTGCGCCATACCGCGCACCGCCGCTGAAATTCGATTGCGACGAGGTCTTCTTTTAATCATGTTTTTTTGTTGAAAAGTTGAATCGTTGATACGTTGATAAGGAGTGAGTCGTGTAGGTGAAACCCTTCAACCCTTCAACTTATCAACCTTTTTCGGTACCGGATCATACCCATGCCCACCCCACGGATGGCAGCGACTGATGCGCTTCAAGCCCAGCCAGGTGCCTTTCAGTGGTCCCCACTCGTTGATTGCTTCAATCATATAATGCGAGCAGGTCGGCGTGTAACGGCAACTCGGCGGCAGCAGCGGCGAAATCGCCAACTGGTAAAACCGCACCGGCAAAATGAATATTTTTTTTAAAATTTGGTTGAACCCCATTCAAATGAAAGAATGAAAAATTAAGAATTATTTTCCTGCACGTAAAAGTACGCAGAAAACAAACGCCTGGACAAGCGGAAAGGATGAATGGGTGCGGATTTTTACGTTAGGATGAGAAATTATTCATTCCAATATTTTATTTGCCTCTCTGCAATCTTTTGAGCTGATCCAAGATCAACACTAGTAGTCGAGCCACTCCTCCAGGTCTTGCTGCAAGCGCTCCAAGCTGGTGTAGATTTTCTTTCTAAAAGAACTGTTTTTGAACAATCCGATGGAAGCGCTCACAGATACCATTAGTTTCGAGGACGCTTTGCCTTGGTTCTGGTGTGATCGATGTTGTTTATATTTTGTATTCGGCAAAGCTGGATCGTTAATTTTCTACTTCATTCTTTGAGCCCTTGTTATCCTTAATTTTGCTAAAAACTTCCTGCTTTTTTATCCTTTAGCCATTTTTGAAAAATCAGATCAATCGCGGGATTATCCTGCCAGGTACGCTCCAGGTCTTCAATTTTGAGAATATGATCGAAGAGGCGATTTTGGGCATTTACTTCGGCGAGTGCTTCGCTGTACGGTAAGTGACTGAAACTCACCATAGAATACACCGGTAAAAATTCTTGTGGGTGCTGCTCGGCGAGGTGCGCCTCAATTTTTTTACGTAGCAGGAATTTTGGATCGGCAACCAAATCGCGCATTTCAATAAAATTTTGCAAGGCTAAATCCGCAATTGCATTTCCATCTTTGATACGGGTTTCGTTGTACGCGTCAATCGCTTGCGACCAATCGCCTTCAAATTGATCCACTAATTCATCCAAAATCGTGCAATCTTCAAAACCAGCATTCATCCCTTGTCCAAAAAATGGAACAATCGCATGCGCCGCGTCGCCTAGTAATACAATTTTTTGTTGATAATGCCATGGATTACAACGAATTGTAACCAATGAAGAAGTCGGATTTTCTTGAAATTCTTCGCACAAATGCGGCATCAGCGGCAAGGCGTCGCGGAAGTATTTTTTGAAAAAATCCAAAATTTGAGCATTGCTTTGCAAATGCTCGAACGCATCGGTTTTGCCTTGAAACGACAGGAACAAAGTGCAAGTAAAAGTGCCATCCACATTCGGCAGCGCAATGAGCATAAACTTGCCCCGGGGCCAAATGTGTAGCGCATTTTTGTCCATTTGATGGCTCCCGTCCGCTGCGGATGGAATGCTCAGTTCTTTGTACCCATAATCGAGGTAAGATTGAGAATAATTGAACAAGGGCATTTTTTGCAAACTGCTGCGAATGGCAGAAAACGCCCCATCCGCTCCAAAAATCAAAGGCGCATTGATGGTCGTGCGCTCTCTAGTCTTTTCATTTTCAAAATGTACTTCATTGGTTTCCAAATTAATCTGACGGCAACGTTGATCGAAGTAGAGATGTACATTGTCATACGAATCGGCAATTCGCAGCAATTCCAAATTCAAACCACCGCGAGAAACAGAATAAATCGCTTGTCCTTCTTTGCCATATTGTTGAAAAGTCAGCTCGCCTGCGGGGCTGTGCAGCATGCGCCCATGCATGGGGATGGCGACTGATTCAATCTGATTTTTGATGCCGGCTTTTTCCAGCGCTTTCCAGCCACGGTGGCTCATGGCAAGATTGATGGAGCGCCCGCCGATGAATCCGGCTTCGCGCATATCGCTGCGGCGCTCATACACATGCACGTCATAGCCGCGTTTGGCGAGAAAAATTGCCCATAGCGAGCCGACTAAGCCCGCGCCAACGATGAGGACTTTTTTTTCGTTTTGCATGGGGAGAATTTGGTTATTGGTTACCGGTGAAATGGTATGACGGTGTGATGGTTTACCGGTTTATTGGAGGTGGTATATTGTCAGAAGCAGAATTTATAGAATTTTGAAATACATACAATTATGAAAATCAACGAATTTTGAAAATTCTAATTCAGACAATCTTTCAAAACAAAAACCGCAACGCAATAAACTGTGCCAACAATCCTACAAAATACCCACCGTACAAATCTGTAATCTCGTATGGATGCAATGCCTGCCGTGCTGTGCCAACTAAGCCAGCTGCTAAAATGCTGACAATCAGTACCGGTTTCATATCAAGTTCCCAACTGCCCAACTGAAAAGTGTCGTAACTGAATTGCCAAAGGGTAATTAAAACCATGCCGACGAGCGCGCCCATGCCAACAGTGTGTGCGCTGATGCGGGAGAAAATATTGATAAAAAATGCCAAAAACAAAGCGATTGTGCAGCCGAGCATAAAAGTAGTGTAAGCTGTGGGAATCTGCGAATTGCTTAGAAAATTACGAAACATCCACAAATAAAAAATCCCGGTGATGATATACGGACCAATCCGTTCCTGTTTATTCAGCAATTCGTACGTTTGCACCAACCCTGTCAGTTTCAACATCGAAATAGCAATCATGGGAATAAAAAACGTGGACAAAAAAATGCGGATCAGCAGCAAACGACTCACCAAATCGCTTAAGCTACTCACGCCAAAAAGGTAAGGATTGACGGTCAACAACAGCGCCAACATGTACGTGGGCATCAGCAGTGGGTGAAAAATAGCAGAAATAACCCTGGCTACCACTTTGGAAATCAAGTTCAAAGTAGAAATTGGTGCTTGCAAATCGGTCGTTTGTTCGTTCATACCCACAAATTGGTAAATGCAAATGCTTTGCCGTCAAAAAGCCCTTTATCGCTCAGTTTCAACAATGCCATAAAAGATAACGTCATAAAAGGTGTCGAGAGTCGAGTGCCCAGCTTATTTTTTACAAAAGTATCAATTTCAGCGTATTTTGTTGCAACAACATACCCATCTTCGTTGGCCATAATGCCCGTGCCTTTGAAAAAACCGTTATAAATCCCCTAATTCACTCATTAACAGCCCCATCGCTCGGTTGTGGATTAGCAAAATGGCGACAAACAAATCAAAAAAACGGCTTTTTTTCCAAACTATCCCCCCCCACCTAAAAAAACAATATCGAACCTTGCGATTTCCCCAAAATTCGGGATGACTCATGTTAAACTGGTTTACCAAATCCTCCCCCTCCAGGAGTTTCCAAAATTAACACCTCACCTGGCTGTACTTTTTCGCTTGCAATGCCCAGCAATACCTGCTGAGCCCCATTTTTTCTTACCAAAATCTGTTTTCCAGTCATTCCATTATTCCCATTTTCCAAGCCATACGGCGCTTCTTTTCGATGCTGACTTAGAATGGTAATTTCCAGCGGTTCTAAAAATTCGATTTCGCGAATAATGCCATCGCCGCCGCACCACTTACCTTTTCCTCCAGAATTTTTTCGAATTGCAAACTGCTGTAAACGAACGGGATAGCGCAATTCTAGCTCTTCAGGGTCCGTGATTTTAGTATTGGTCATGTGCTGGTGCACCGCCGAGCGGCCATGAAAACCTTTGCCTGCGCCCGCGCCGCCACCGATGGTTTCGTAATACCCAAATTTTTCGTTGCCAAATAAAAAATTGTTCATCGTGCCTTGGCTGCAAGCCGCTAAACCAAAGGCTTTGAGCAAGGTATCTACCAGGCGCTGACTCACTTCGGTGTTACCGCCAACCACCGCTGGATTTAGTGAATCATCGTCTGAAAATTTAGGATGTAAAAAGCTGATAGACAAGTGGATACGCACATTTTGCATCAATCCTTCATTCAGCGGAATGTCTTTATTGCAAAGTAATCGCAATACATAAATTACTGCGCTATAAACGATTGAAATATTTGCATTTAAATTGCCAGGATGGACACCGGAAGTACCGTCAAAATCAATGTCCATTTTTTCATTGGCAATTCTGATTTGCACACAAATCCGATGCCCGTCATCCAAACATTCTTCGGCGGTAAATGTTTGATTATCAAAAGTTTTTAAAAAAAATCTCAATGCTTCAGCCGCTGTTTGCTTTAACATGCTCATGTAATGGTGCACCTTGTTCAAACCATGTTCCTGCACCAGTTTTTGCAATGCCGCTTCGCCCGTGCGCAAGGACGCTAATGCCGCGTTGATATCCGCTAAATTTTCTGCCAATGACCGCGTTGGATAAGGTGCTTCCTCCAGCAAATTTTTGATGGTTTCCCATTGCACTTTGCCTTTTTTCACCAGGTATGTCGGCGCTATCACCACGCCTTCTTCTATCAAATTTTTCGCATCGGGTGGCATCGAACCAGGTCGCTTACCTCCGATTTCGGCATGATGCGCTCGGTTGATGACATAGCCAACCAATTGATTATCATTTGAATAAACAGCGCTTAGCAAGGTTACATCTGGCAAATGCGAACCACCGTATTTCGGATGATTGGTAATCACTACATCGCCTTTTTCGAGCAAAATTTTATTTCGTACCAATCGCGCACAAATGCCCAGACTTCCCAAATGCACCGGAATATGCGGCGCGTTGACCAACAATTCTGCATCTGCATCTAAAATGGCGCAAGAAAAATCGAGCCGTTCTTTCACATTCACCGAAAAAGCCGTGCGTTGCAACTGCGCGCCCATTTCTTCCGCAATAGCTGCGAAACGATTCGTAAATAGCTCTAATTCAATGGCTTTTCCTGCTTTAGGCTTATTAAGCTTTTGAAGTTTAGTAAGCCTATCTACCACTACATTTTTATTTTGTCGCACCTCCGCCAGCCAGCCAGGCTCAATAAATGTCGTTGAAGTTGGATTTAATAAAATTGCCGGACCTTCAATGCTTGCGCCAAATTTTAATGTATCCCATTGATAAACAGGCATTTCTGACGTAATTTTAAAAGGAGCGGGCGAATATTTTTCAAAAATCGTGGAAGGTGGCGCTAGCGGGGATACTTTCGTTCCTACGACGACTTTCAAACTTTCCACTTCCACTGCCCGTCCTGCCGGATAATGACCAAATAAAATTTTGTATTGATTTTCAAAAGATTGCAATAAATCTATGTCGAATGGAACTTCCAAGGTGCTGTCCTGCCCTTTGAATCGCAGATACGCCAATTGCCGCACGATTTCGATTTCATTTGTATCATAACCTTCTTGCTGTAAATCCTGCACGGCTTTGACAGCTAAATGTTGAATCAATTGCGGCAACTGTTGTTCACAATTTGCGTACAATTCCAAAATTTGTTGCTCTGCCAATCGCTCCACGCGGGCATGACCAATGCCATACGCACTCAACAAACCGCCATCGTAAGGCAAAATTATTTCTTGAATATCAAGCAGTTCTGCAATTTTACAAGCGTGCAAACCACCGGCACCACCGAATGCTAACAAGGCATAATCTTTTGGGTCAAACCCTTTTGCTACCGAAATTTTCCGAATGGCGTCTGCCATTTTTTCATTGGCAATCGTTTCAAATCCAATTAGCAACTCCTTATCAGCATATTCAATACCCGTTTTTTCTTGAATATTTTTTTGCAATATCCGTAACGCATTCCAAGCCGGCTCGGTATGAACCGGAATGCCCATCGCTGCTGGGTCGAGCTTGCCTAACAATAAATTGACATCGGTAATGGTGAGCGGACCGCCTGCGCCGTAGCACGCCGGACCAGGCGCTGCGCCTGCACTTTCGGGACCCACCGTCAGTTTGTGCCCGTCAAAACTGCAAATGGAGCCGCCGCCCGCCGCCACCGTTTCAATCGCCAAAGTAGGACTCAGCATCTCTGCATTGCCGACTTTTGTGACAAAACGATAATCGTAGCCGCCGTCAAAACGCGCTGCATCGGTACTCGTGCCACCCATGTCAAACGTTAAAACCCGTTCAAAACCAAGCTGTTGCGCGATTCGAGCCGAGCCAACCACGCCGCCTGCCGGACCACTGAGCAAACTGTCTTTCGGATTAAAAAATTCAGTTGCGACTAAACCACCAGCACTGGTCATTATTAGTAAATTAGAGTTTTCATTTAATTTTAATTGAATGTTATTTAAATAATTATGAATAATCGGCGCGAGATAAGCATTCACTAAAGCGGTCTGAGCACGAGGCAAAATTTTAATATTGGGCGTTAATTCCTGTGACAATGAAATGAAGTTAAATCCCGCTGCTTTTAGCGCTTTTCCTAACTTTTGCTCATGAATTGGATTTCGGTAAGCATGTAAAAATGCTACAGCAATTGATTGTGAACCAGCGCTTTGCAGTAATTGAATAATGCGGTCAATTTCTTCTTTTTTTAAATCTTGTAGCACTTTTCCACTAGCATCTAGCCGTTCCTGCACTTCTATCACATTTGAATACAGAAGTTCCGGCTCTGGAATATTCAGTTGAAATAGATTTGGGCGCTGCTGCGTGCCGATGTAAATGAGGTCTTTGAAGCCTTTTGTTACCAAAAAAGTGACATTTGCCCCTTTTTTTTCGAGCAAAGCATTCGTACCTTTCGTAGAACCGAGTCGCATGGTGAGCGGCGGAAGTGCTTGATTCAGTGGTGTTTGCGTAACGAGCCGGGCAGCTAGAATGGGCGCTTCTTCTTGAGCCGTTATTTCAAAATCGATTTCTTGTTCTAGTAAAAAATCCGCATCTAATTCAATTACATTGTTTTGAAAATCAATAAATTGTACTTTTAAACTCCTTCCAATTGCATAAAAATCGTATCCCTGAAAAATATCCGTTTGCATCCGCCAATTTTGCGAAAATCGAAAGGTTTTTGGCGCTATTTTTGCTAACAATTTTCCGCGCAAACGACTGCTACTCAGCACTTTGCTACGAATTAATTCTCCGCTGGGAGCAATTGCAATACAATCCGTAAACGTGCCGCCGGTGTCAATCCAGATTTGCCAATGTCTCATAGTTCCCTGGTTTCAATGCTTCCTTGTTTATGCCAAATAGTCAGTGCCAAAAGTAGGAATTTAGGTGTATATTTGTTGCAAACGGAAGCGCAATCCAATGCAAGAGCAACCATCGAATGACATACAAGCGCTGTTGGAACAGGCGGAACGGTATGACGCGCGGGGCGACGTGTATCATGCGGTGAAGTTGTATAAGCACCTCATCAAATTGGCGCCAGACTGGCCCCCGCCGTATGCGCGGCTGAGTCAATTGTACAAACTGCGCCAGGACTGGAAGGCGGCGCTGCATTACAGCAAAAAAGCGATTTCGCTGAATGTGCAGGATCAAACCTCTTGGTGGAATGTGGGCATCGCGGCTACGGCACTGAAAAAACCAAGATTGGCACAGCGCGTGTGGCAAAAATTTGGCTACAGCCAGCATGATTTTCAGATGGTGTGCGTGCAGACTTTGTGGGGCAGTCAGATCGAGATTTTAGCGGTGCGACCCATTGATCCGGCGCGAGGCATCATTGTGAATATTCCGCATCCTGCGTCAGAGCGGCGTTATCAGGATGTGGTGTTGTTTGATCGGGAAGTATTGGGTTACAATATTTTACAAAAGAAGAAAATTTCCATACATGCTTCGCTAGGCGTATTCAAACGTTCAATGTTTCATACGTTTTCCTGTCAGCTGCAAGAAGTAGAAAACGAAGATTTGAAAGTGTTGGAACGACTGTGCTACGAAGCCAATCTTGGTTTTGAAAATTGGTCGAATTTGACACGCGTTCAAAATTTAAGTAAAAATTTGCCAGAATACTACGGCGCTGATTTTATAAAAGATTCGGAATCAAGCACTTTACTCGTTGCGATTGCTGCGCAAAACCAACGACAAGTGGAGGAAGCACTCGAAAGCTGGAAAGTGATAAGCCTGAAAAGCTTCGGCAATTTAACCCGGCACTTATAACGAAAATAAAAAAATATTTAAAATTCCTTCTATATAAAACACTGATAATCTTTTCTAAAAGGATGCCTCAACAAATATTTCATCATCTTGTGAATGCTGATTCACAAAAAGTGACTGCTATTGCAATGCTTGTAACGCCTCCTGTGCCGCAGTGTAATCCGGCGCTAATTTCAACGCCTGTTCATAATCGGCTTTTGCTCGTGCAACATCTCCCTGCATCTCAGCTGCAATGCCCCGAAAATAATAGGCTTCCGCGAAAGTAGGGTTGACTTTGATCGCTACATCAAATGCTTTTTGCGCCTGCGGAATCGAGTCCAAATCGAGGTACAACAAGCCCGTATTGTAATAAGCTTCTTCATATTGCGGGTCAACCGTATTAATTTTTTTATATAATTCAATAGCACCTTTCAAGTCCTCTAGGTCTTGCAAATATTGGGCTTTGGCATGCAGCGCCTCTACGTTATCTGGTTCGATATTTAGTGCCGTATTAAAATATTGAGCGGCAATTTTATGTCCCAATCCAGCATGCAGCTGTCCAAGATTAATCCAGGAGTCAATGAGGTCAGGATCGAGTTCTACCGACTTTTGAAAACTGTTAATGGCACGAATCGTATCATTTTTTTCTTTAAAATTTAAACCAAACATTAAATAAGCGTTGGCATTCTGGGGATCTATGCGCAACACTTGGTCAATCGTGCGCATGGATTCGTCATATCGTTTTAAAATCAATTGAAACTCGCTCAATTTCAGCAAAGTAGGAATGCGTTGTGGATAAAACTGCGCCGCTTTTTGCATTGTTTCCAAAGCTTGGCGCGATTTGTAATAATCCAAATATACATCTGCCAAAGCGTGTAAGTATTCGACATTGATGGAATCGTACGAAAGTGCCTTTTGTAAATCCTGAATGGCTTCGTCATAGCCTTCTTTTTCGTAGAAAAGCCCCGCGCGGGCAGCATAAAGAGATGGATCGTTGGGATTTTGTGCAATTTTTTGGGACAATTGGTCGATAGCAGGATCGCCCGTTGCGCCTATTGGAGTGTTCTCGATTTCCGTTTTTTTGTTGCCACAAGCCAGAAAAATCAAGGCAAACCAAGCGCCAAAAAGTATCGTTATAATAATGCGATTCATCTTGTAATCTATTTAGCGGATCAAGCCAATTTGCAATGAAACAGACACTGACCCTCTTCGTATTGTTCACATCAGGCATTTTTTTTCCCGTTTTTTCACAAAGCTGGTCAAAAGTACAACATTGGGGCGGCACGGGCACTGAAACTTGTGCAGGATTGGCAATTGCTGCCGATGGTGAAAAAATCTTAGCCGGTAGTTTTGAAAATCAAATTCAGTTTGACAATAATGTATTAAATGCTACTGGAGAAGAAGATGTATTTGTGTGCAAATTGGATGTTCATGGCAAGGCAGTTTGGGCAAAACGCGCTGGAAGCCGGTTGGAAGATGAAGTAGCAGATATTGCATTGGATGCCAATGAAAATTTGGTGGTGGCGGGCACGTATTGGTTGGAGGGCGAATTCGATCAGATAAAATTGACAGCAGGAGAAAATCCAAAAGCTATTTTTGTTGCAAAATATAATTCCGCCGGACAGGTGCTTTGGGCAAAAACATTGAATGGAACAGGCTTGAAAGGGGTAAAAGATGTTGTAATAGATTCAGAAAATAGTATTTTGCTTGCGGGTTTTTTTGAAAAAAATTTAGAAATCGGCGATACTTTGCTGACCGCAAGCGGGGCAACCGATTTGTTTTTAGCAAAATTTACCGCAGATGGAACCTTACTTTGGGCAGTTCGACAAGGAAAAAAAGGAGACACACGGGCAACCGCATTGGCATTGACGGCTACCGGAGATGCCATTGTAGCTGGATTTTATAATGACACGACCGCTATTGCCGATACGATATTGACCTCCGGAACGCTTGACCAAGATGCTTTTGTGGCAAGATTTGACAAAGACGGTGTGCCAATTTGGGCAAAAAAAGCAGGCGGCGTATTCGATAGCGATGTCACAGGGATCGTGCTCGACGCATCCGACCAGATTTATGTGGCTGGCTACTTCCTAGGCGTGATGCGGCTTAGCCCAAACATCAGTATTCAAAGTAGTACCGGCAATTCTGACTTTTTTTTATTAAAATACAACTCAGAAGGAACGCCCCTGATGGCAAGGGCACTGGGTGGACGATTGTTGGATCAAGCCTTAGATATAGCCATGCAAAATAATATTTTGCTCGTGAGCGGTTTTTACCAAGGTGATCTTACGTTGGACTCGTTTACCTTGTCCACGGGTAGTACTTTGAGTGGTTTTGTAGCAGGATTTGACGATCATTTGCAAACAAAATGGTTGAAAAATCTGGCGTCGAATGCTTTTTTGTATGCATCGCAAATTGCAGCTGATACGAATGGAAATATTTGGGTTGGCGGAAGTTTTGTAGGAAATGCGCGGCTAGATGCTTTGGAAATCAATGCGGTAGATTTCAACTTGTTTTTGGCAGCGCTCACTTCGCTTGCTACGGGAATTCAAAAAACAGAACGGATCGCGCATTTTCAGGTATTTCCTAATCCGACAGATGGAAAGGTGTTTATTCAAACTAATGAGACCAAATTTTATTTGCAAATCAGCAATGCAGCGGGGAAAACGGTGTTGAATGGTGCCAATCTTCACGCGCTTGATTTTTCCAATTTGCCAAAAGGCATGTACTATTTGCATTTGAAAGGCGATTTTGCGGCGCAGACGTTTAAAATTGTATGGAATTGAGATTGGGGTAGGATAGTTAAAAGTCGATAGTCAATAGTCGGACAATTGAAAGCTTATGGTTGGGGAAAAACTGATAATCAGAGTTTTATAAAAAAAGATTTGTATTAAGTGAAGCTTATTTAATGCCCATTATTTACAACTTCTGGGAAGTAAATGGTTTTGACCATCAGAACGATGCCAAAAATGATAAGCGCAATGCCCGATATGCGTCTAAACCACAGAATATGAACCGGTTGTAGCCAGTGTCGAATTCGTTTTGCCAATAAAACTTTGAGCAAATCCGTACTCGCAACGGTAGCAATGATGCCGGTAAAATACAGGTAAAGGTAGTTAGCTTGAGAAGCGCTGCGCAACAATGCTGCACTCACGATGGTAAACCAAAAGATAGGCGCAAAGGGATTGAATGCATTGATAAAAAAGCCCTTTGCCCACAGCGAAAAATAGGAAGACGAGGGGCGCAGGTGAAGTTCGGTATGGCTGGCTAAGGCAGGTTTGGTCAACAACGCCCAGGCACCAAACGACATCAAAATAAGGCCACCGATCACACCAGTGTAAAACGAAAAAGCATCACCACGTACCCATTGGTCAATTTGTGAAACACCAGAATAAAAAATTAAAATATACATCAAATCACTCATCCAAATACCCAACCCTACCATTGCTCCAGCCCGAAACCCACGTTCAACGCCTGTTTGTAACAAGGTAAAGAAAATGGGACCGATCAGAAAACAAAGGATAAGTCCGGTTTGAATGCCTTCAATTAAGAATTTCATCCGAACGTAATTGTGCTGCCGTAGATTGCCGAACAAAATTTTCCCAGGCTTCAAAAAGGTCTTTTTTCATCACACGAGGAAACTTATTCTGCCCGCCAAGCTTACCTCTGGATTCCTGCCATTGGTAAAAAAGGTGTGGTGGAATGACCTCTAATTCAATGGGTTGTAAGACCGACTTGCGTTCGATGCGATAATCATCGTTCACTTTTTGCAGGGTTTCGTCAATGGCTTTTGCCAATTGCGCAGGGTTTACTTTTTGCTCGCAACCTACGTACCAACGATGTGTAAATAAATTTCCAACCGGCACTGCTGCCACTGTAAATTCACGAATATCAATGTCCAACGCCTCTTCCGCATACTGTATGGCTTGATTCATATTGTCAACGGAGAGGTGTTCGCCTACGATGCTAAGATAGTGTTTGGTGCGTCCAGTCACAACAATTTCGGCGCGTTCTTTATTCTCAAACCGCACCGTGTCGCCAATCAAGTACCGCCAGGCACCGGCGCAAGTGCTCATCAGCAGTGCATAGTTGACGCCCTCTTCCACTTCATCTATGGAAATTGCTTTAGGATTATCGCGAATATTGCCATCTTCATCAAAATAGGCTTCGGTAAAAGGCACGAATTCAAAAAAGATGCCATTGTGCAACAACAGGCGCATAGCGTGGGTGTCCGGGCGATTTTGAAAAGCAATAAATCCTTCTGACGCCAGGTAGGAATCCATATAAATCAAGGGTTTACTGATCAATTTGTCAAAACCTTTGCGGTAAGGGTCAAAATGCACACCACCGTGTACATAGACCGACAGATTGGGCCACACGTCGTGAATGTTATTTACTTTATTATATTCAATAATGCGTTCCATCATTAACTGCACCCATGCCGGAATGCCTACCATAAAAGCCACATCCCATTCGGGAGCTTTTTTAGCAATCTCCTCAATTTTCTCATTCCAATCGTTCATCCGCGAAATTTCTACACCCGGCTTATAAAATGGACGCAGCCAAAAAGGAATTTTTCCTGCATTGATGCCACTGAGGTCGCCCAGAAAATATGCTCCCTGATCTTGCAAATTAGTAGAACCGCCTAGCATCATGATGTCTTTGGTAAATAACTCCGAATCTACCTGAAAGCGATTCAGGTTGAAAAACATGCGGGTGCCAGCGCGACGAATGGCGCGAATCATGTGTTCGGTCACTGGAATTTGCTTGCTGGGTGCTCCCGAAGTGCCGGAGCTCAATGCAAAATATTTCACCTTGCCAGGCCAAGATACATTTTCAATATTATCCAGCGTCATGTGCCACCAGCGCTCGTGCATGCTGTCATAATTGTGCACCGGTACACGTGCCTGAAAGTCTTCTATCAAATTGTGGGAACGCACCAATTCTTTAAAATCATAATGTTTCCCAAAAGAAGTATAGCTGGCAAGTCGCAGCAGCCGACGCAGCGTTCTGGTTTGTAATTGGATGGGACTGACATTTTGACGCTCCAACTTTTCTCCCAACGTCAATCCTCGTTTGATTAAGGCACTTAATATTGGCATTAGTATCCAGGTTTAAAAAAAACGCAATTTCAAAGTAGTTTTCCTACTTGCTGTTCTTATTTACAAAATGACGCTTTTGAGGGCTCGACAATTTACAAAGTTACAGCGTAATTGTAAACTTCTTATACAATCCACATTTATTACAATTGTTTTAACTATAAATAGTCGCAATCAACTTTCGGCTACCACCTTTGTTTCTAAATTCGCACAAATAAATGCCCTGCCAGATTCCTAAATTTAAAACTTTATTTGTAATAGGAATGGTAACAGAAGCTCCAATTAACGCAGCTTTAATATGCGCGGGCATGTCATCGGGTCCTTCCAAATTATGTTTTAAAAAAGGCAGATTTTCTGGCACCAATCGGTTGAAAATTTGCTCAAAATCCATTCGGACGGTTTCATCCGCATTCTCGTTGATGGTTAGCGCAGCAGAGGTATGTTTGATAAACAAATGCAGCAGCCCTTGTTCTGGCAAAATCGGCAACTGACGCAGCACTTCCTGTGTAATGAGGTGATACCCCCGTGGGTAAGGAGGCAAAGCAAATTCTTTTTGTTGAATCATACGAACACCCTACAACCTTTTACAACGGTTAAAAATACAAAGCTAGCAGTCTTTTGTTAACAGCCCTTCGCCTCGATGAGTTCATTAATAAAAATAGTGAGGTATGAATCGAGATAAATTATCATGTATGTGACCGACTGTCTCTCGAATGCCAATGCCTGCCGGGCTGTCGCCCACTACCCAACTGCCGATGACCGGGCGATTGCCAAGGAACACTGGCAGGTCAAAATAAGCTTGATACACAAATCCTTCCTGACCGTACTCGCCTTGCGTAGCCTGTAATAACTTACCATTTTCTACGATGGTCACATTGGCACCTTCCCGACTTAGAAGCGGTTTTTTGACATACGATTGCATGCCGTTTGGGGTATCGTAGCAAGGCAGTAAATTTGGGTGGTTGGGAAACATTTCCCACAAAATTTTTAAAATCGCTTTATTGGACAAGAGCATTTTCCAAGGCGGCTCGATCCAGCGTGTGTGCGCAAAGAGCGTGTGCTGCCCAAATGCTTCATGTAACATAAATTCCCAGGGGTACAGCTTAAAACAATGCCGCATCTCTCGCTCCTGCAAATCCATGAATCGCTGCCCATCCCACCCAATATCCTCAATATCAATGTATTCGATGTCCAAACCTGCCTGCTGCGCACAATCCATCAGGTATGCCACCGTCATATAATCCTCGTCACTATCCGACACCGCTGCAAAATGCAGTTTGCGAATGCCCCGCTGCATAAAATATTTCAACTGCTCGATCAATTGCTCATGAATGGAGTTGAACTGGTCGAGATTGTCATCAAAATCGCGCAGCCAATACCATTGCACTACCGATGCTTCTAGCAAAGAAGTAGGCGTATCCGCATTGAATTCCAACAATTTAAGCTGAGCATCATCATACGCCAAATCAAAACGCCCGTACAAAGTGGGGTCGTCATAATCCCAGCTTTCGCGAATCATATTTTGAAAAGCCGTTGGAATGGCAAATTCATCCATCCGATTTTCGGCAAGCACCAGTTCAATGGCTTCCATACAGAGGTCAAACAATTCTTTGGTAACACGCTCAATTTCTAAAATTTCCTTTTTTGTAAAAGCATAACAGGCGCTTTCATCCCAATACTTACCTTCTACGGAATGAAAGATAAAGCCTTGTTTTTCAACGATTTTTTGCCAATTTCGGCGCTCTTTGACCAAGCCTCTTTCCATGCTCAACTCACTCTACTGCTGCGGGCAGAGGTACCAAAACCACCCCGCGAAATTTTACTTGGTTGAAAACCAGGGCGTGAAATATCCTGCATGCTATTGCCCCGATAAGAATTGGGGGAAATAAAGCCGCCAACAATAGGATAATAAAAACCATGATAATAGCGATACGGGCGGTTGTTCACCGTGGTATCTCGCGTGTTAGGATCATCATAGCCGCTTACCCATTGATCTTGAGGCGTTTGGCGACAAGCCGCAAGCGAGAGGGTTAATCCTAAAAAAATGAGTTTTGACTTTTTCATAATACAAGTTAATCTGGAGTTTAAAGTTACTGAAATTTCATCACAAGTTAGTTTAAAAACGGGCAATTTGCAGGAAAGATAGATCAACAAGGCAAGCTACCAGATGGGCATTCCAAATTTTATGATAAACGTTGTTTTTGTATCAAAATGCGCGGCAGATTCAATAAAGCATCACTTAGCCGGTTCAATTAAATCCCAAAGATTGCCATACAAATCTTCAAAAACTGCCACCTTGCCATACACTTCTACGGAAGGTTCTCTTACAATTGTAAGCTCGTTTTTTAATAAATTTTGATAATCCCGATCAAAATCATTCGTATGCAAAAATAAAAAAACGCGTCCGCCGGTTTGGTTGCCAATTCGACTGGTTTGCTCGTCGTTTGCCGCTTTGGCGAGCAACAAAGCGCAACCGTCGCTGCCTTTAGGTTTTACCAACACCCAACGTTTGGTATCGCTTAGCACCGTATCTTCAATTAAATCAAATTGTAATTTTTGAGTATAAAACTGAATGGCTTCGTCATAATCACGAACAACCAGCGCAATATGGGCGAGTTTTTGTTTCAAAATGGGTTTATTTTATCGTTATCGCCGACGCCGGGAGCCGTAAGTCGGGCATTTTAAATCACCAAAATAATACACGATACCCAAGCCAACCATCATGTAGGTATCATTCAAGGAGCTACCGCCACGCTGCGTTCCAAATTCGCCAATTTGACCATCATTGACACCCGGAAGCAAAATAGAACGGTCGGACAGCGCCACTGCCAGTTCGCCGCGAGTACCCAACAATTCTTCTTTATCGGCATATGTACCGCTCACATCGTCAATGTAATCGGTAAACAAGGTGCGAGCGCCAACCTCCACATTGATGCTCCATTCATAACTCAAATCCAGTTTGATGCCCATTCCATACAGCAAGCCTCCGCTGATGCTGTAATATTCTTCCCCTTTGAATTGCCCTTCTGTACCTAATTCTCGCAGATTCACCCAGTTATTTTGATATTCAGCTTGTGGATTGTAATGAAACATATTAAAACCAGCAAATACATAAGGCGTGTAAAATTCATCGTAGCTACCGTGGGTGTAAGGTAAAAAGTTGAACTCCAACTGCGTGGCACCTTCAAAAATGTTGGATCGAAAGCTCAAATTGCGGGCGCGTTCAAAGGTGTTTTTAGAAACGGCATCGTCGCCGCGCACCTGACCAGCGTTGGCAGAAAATTTCAGCGACAAGCGATTGTTAAAATTGAAGCGACCTATCACTCCACCTGCAAAACTAGGCGTGCTCAGGTTGTAACTGGTATTCAAATCGCCGAAGTAAAACGCTGTACCTCCCCAAAAACCAGCTTCCCAGCCTCTTTGGGCTGCTAACAGGGATGTAAAAGAAAGCAGAATAAGCAAGAAACTAACTTTTTTCACCACGTCTTGAGTTTTGATCGTTCAAGGGATTGTAGCACAGCCTTTAGGCTGTGTAAATAGGCTTTAGCCTGTAAACGCCTGATATAGGCTCCGGCAAAAGCCACAAAGTTACATTCTAACGGCAAAAAGTTAGTTTGTTGTATTACACTGGAAAAAATTAGTTGTTAGTCGGTAGTCATTAGTCTATAGTCAACAGTCAGTGGTCAGTAAGTGAATAAGTCAAGGACTTAGTCCTTATTCAGTCCAGCTTTGGCAGAAATGTCCAGCATTCGGTCAATGCAGGTTCGCCCTTGCTCGATCACCCATTGCGGCAGTATGATTTCAGGCAATTCATACGCCATGCACACATAGAGTTTTTCCATCGTGTTGCGCTTCATGTGCGGGCACTCGTTGCAAGCGCAGTTGTTGTTCGGCGGAGCAGGAATGAAGGTTTTTTGCGGCGAGGCTTTTTCCATTTGGTGCAGAATGCCGGCTTCGGTTGCCACAATGAATTCAGTGGCAGGATTATTGATCGTGTATTTTAACAAACCTGTCGTAGAGCCAATAAAATCAGCTGTTTCGAGAATGTGCGGTTCGCATTCCGGGTGTGCAATGAATTGTGCATTTGGGTGGCGGGCACGCAATTTGGCAATTTTTTCAGCAGAGAAAATCTCATGCACCATACAAGCGCCGTTCCATAGCACCATGTCACGTCCGGTTTTTTTAACCAAATATTTCCCCAAGTTAATATCTGGTGCAAAAATAATCGGCTGCTCTATTGGAATGCTTTCAATGATTTGTACCGCGTTGGTTGAAGTACAGCAAATATCGGTCAAGGTTTTCAGTTCTGCCGTACAATTGATATAGCTCACCACCACATGGTTGGGATATTGTTCTTTAAATTTTTTAAAAACAGGCGCCGGGCAAGAGTCTGCCAAGGAACATCCTGCTTTCAAATCAGGTAACAGCACTTTTTTAGTTGGATTCAAAATTTTAGCCGTTTCTGCCATAAAGTGTACCCCGGCAAAAACAATGATATCGGCATCGGTATTGGCTGCTTTTTGTGACAAACCGAGGCTGTCGCCTATATAATCCGCCACGTCCTGAATTTCAGACTCCTGATAATAATGCGCCAGAATGACTGCATTTTTTTCTTTTTTCAAACGCTGAATTTCCTCCACCAGGTCGAGTGTTGGGTCAATGTCCAAATCCAAATAACCTTTGCGATCCAGGTCTTTTGTCGCTTCGATGATAGCAGCCATTTGACTAATTTTTAGAATCCAAAAATGTATTTAACCAATTTTACTTCCGTTTTACTCTTTTCAAACACAAAAATACCAAAAAAGGTTGGGTTAGTTTAGAAATAAAACTAAGTATTTTGAAAGATTAAAAAAATCGTCGGTCGCTTGTGCAAATCGGGCAGACTTGCTTTGCGCCATTCCTGAATGGATTGTGTTTTTATCCACTGCGTTTCTAGCGTCAAATCAACGGCGATGCAGAATTGTGTCTGTGTCGCTAAAAATTTTAGCGCAGTTTCCACCACATTGCCATTGCGATAGGGCGCTTCAATAAACACTTGGGTTTGATTAAATTTGGCGGAAAGCTGCTCTAACCGCTTTATATCTTTTTCCAATTCTGGTTTTTTGGCGGAAAGGTAGCCGTGAAAACAAAAAGCCTGCCCGTTCATGCCCGATGCCATCAGCGCCAGCAAAATCGAGGAGGGACCCACCAGCGGCATCACTTCAATGCCCTTCTGATGCGCCAATGCCACCACCGCTGCGCCAGGATCCGCCACGCCAGGGCAACCCGCTTCCGACATCAAGCCGATGTCCTTGCCTTGTTCAGCTGCGTCCAAAAAAGAAGTAATCGCCTCTGCCGGGGTATGTTCATTTAGTTCTAATAGATTCAAATCCAGGGATTTACCTGGGCAAATCGCTTTGATAAAATGCCGCGCTGTTTTAGCTCGTTCCACAATAAATATTTCTAAATGTTGCACCCGCTCTACCACATATGCGGGGATCGAGTGCGTAGCGGATTCGCCCAGCGGCGTTGGGATCAGGTACAATTTTCCTTTTTGCATGTTGTTCTTGCTTATGAATGTACAAGTACGGCGGGTTATCTTTGGATCCTCATTTCCGCTTTGGATCCAGTGCGTCGCTCAGCCCTTCACCGAGCAAATTGAAAATGGTAACGGTAAAAAAAATGGCAAAGCCAGGAAAAATCGCTAGCCACCACGCCGAAAACGCTTTGCGGGCAGCATTAAGCATGGTGCCCCAGGTCACTTGCTCTGCTGCAATACCAATGCCCAAAAACGATAAAAATGCTTCGAGCAAAATAGAACTCGCCACGCCGAAGGCAATGGCAATCAACACTGAAGTCAGGGCATTTGGAAGCGCATGTTTTACAATAATTCGCCAATCGCTGAAACCCATGGCGCGAGCGGCTTCGATGTAGTTCAAGCTGCGAATTTTTAACAATTCCGCTCGAATGAAACGCGCAATGCCCGTCCAGCGCACCAATCCGATAATCGCCATGACGTAAATAATAGAAGGCTTGCGAATGACCGCCACTACTGATAAAATGAGCAGCAAAGCGGGGATCGAATTTAAAATTTCGATCAACCGCATGATGAGAATATCCGCAGGAATCGTCACTTTTTTGCCGAGCCAGGGTAAGCGCTTGAGCGCCAGCGCCAAAAGATTGCTGAAGAGCAGCACACCTATTATAATAAGCAGGCTTTGTAGCAACGTTGTTCCAAAATCACCTTCTGTGTAGGCATACCTGCGCACTGTAAACCCATAAAATATGCCAATGGCTATTCCTAAAATGTTTAAAATCAATCGAATGCGAGACATCTTCAGGCGGTCATCTCCAAAGTAGCCTGCCACTGCCCCAAAAAAAATGCCGATCACGGTCGCAATCGCCATAGAAACCACGCCCACCAGCATTGCCACGCGCGTGCCCGCGATCATGCCTGCCAACACATCATGCCCGATCTGGTCGGTGCCCAACCAATGCCGAAAGCGTTGCGAAGGAATATTTTGCTTTTCCGCAGGACCCACGTAGCTCATATTCTTTCTGTCCAAATAGGTCGCCGAGTAAGGCACCGGTGGAAAAATCACTGCATCATATTTTAACTCGTGCCAATCTGCCGTCACAAAACGCGCTTCCCACTGCCCCCAGCCTAAGTCCACCGCATATTGTTTCAAGATTGGAAAATACGTTTTCCCTTCAATTTTGCAATAAATTGGTTTTTCATTCGCCAGAAAATCTGCAAACAACGCCACAAAAAGCAGTACATACAGCGCCCGCAGCGCCCACACCGCCAGCCGATTCTTGCGAAACTGCCGCCACACCAATGCCCGGTAGCTTTGGTCGAAGGTGCTGCTTTGTGTCTGTTGCGCCCGTCTTTTTTCTGTTTTGTTGCCGAAAAACATAGGGTGGTAAAATTAAAAACTTTTAGCGCTTTTGCACAACATTCATGCAGGGGTTCGCAGCCCGCGAAAGGCATTTTTTCAAAATCCTAGCTCTATCAACATAGCTGAGCCACTAAATTCCTCCAAAATTTTGTTCCAAAAGGGATGCCTTCGGTATGAGGCTTTGTCATGAGTTATAAGTTAAAAAAGATACCACTAGGGTTCTTGCCAAATGCTCTAAAGGTTTAAGGTTTTACCTATAGAGGTTCAATGGAGCACCTATGGAGGTTCAATAAAGATGCTTGAGAGGTTCTGTCTTCATGCTGCAAAGGTTCAAGGTTCTACCCAATGATGTTCAATGGAGCACCTATGGAGGTTCAATAAAGATGCTTGAGAGGTTCTGCTTTCATGCTGCAAAGGTTCAAGGTTCTACCTAATGAGGTTCAATGGAGCACCTATGGAGGTTCAATAAAGATGCTTGAGAGGTTCTGACTTCATGCTGCGAAGGTTCAAGGTTTTACCCAATGAGGTTCAATGG
The DNA here is from genome assembly GCA_964517145.1 of uncultured Saprospiraceae bacterium. Classification (GTDB taxonomy): domain Bacteria; phylum Bacteroidota; class Bacteroidia; order Chitinophagales; family Saprospiraceae; genus JADJNW01. The sequence goes on along the minus strand of CAZFBN010000068.1, from coordinate 5,834 downwards.
AGCACCTATGGAGGTTCAATAAAGATGCTACAAAGGTACTTGCCTATTGCTGTATAGGTTCAAAATGCCCTTTTTCTTCCAATGAAAAGAGCACAATGACAGGAATTTGGATAGAGAAAAATTTTAGGCTTACACTGAGAAATGTACCAGGCGCGCGAACTGTGCCACTCGATTCCGAATTTCTTCGTCGTTCAGTTCTTTAAGGCGATCAATGCTGAATTTTTCCACACAAAAGGACGCCATCGCCGAACCATGAATCACTGCCCGCTTCATATTGTCAAACGACACATCGCCGGTGCTCGCCAGGTAGCCCATGAAGCCCCCTGCAAAGGTATCGCCTGCGCCGGTCGGATCCACTACTTCTGCCAGCGGCAATGCAGGTGCGAAGAACACATTGTCATCTTCAAACAAGAGTGCGCCGTGTTCACCTTTTTTAATGACCAGGTATTTCGGACCCATTTTATGAATCTTTTTAGCGGCTCGCACCAAAGCATATTCGCCTGTTAACTGCCGTGCCTCTTCATCATTGATGGTGAGAATGTCAATTTTTTTCAACACTTCCAACAAGCTATCGAGTGCCACATTCATCCAAAAATTCATCGTGTCCAACGCTATGAGCTTCGGGCGTTGCTGCATTTGATCGATTACCCGTAGCTGCACATCAGGTGTAAGGTTGCCCAGCATCAGGTACTCCACATTTTTATAGCTTTCCGGCAAAATCGGATCGAACGTTGCCAACACATTTAATTGAGTATCAAGCGTATCGCGGTCATTCATATTGCGATGATAACGCCCCGCCCAGAAAAACGATTTCTCACCGTGGCGCACTTGCAAACCATCGAGATTGATGCCCCGACTGTTCATAAACTGCAACATCTCCTGCGGAAAATCATCACCGACCACGGAAACCAGTTGTAACTGGTTCAAAAAATAAGAGGCTGCCAGGGTGATATACGTGGCGGCGCCGCCAATAACGCGCTCGGCGCGACCGGAAGGCGTCTCAATATCGTCGAATGCGACCGTACCAACTGCTAATAGGCTCATGAAATTCGATTTAAAAAAATATTTCCGCAAATATTGCATTTTTATCTTTCTTGCCATAACTTTGCACTCGCTCTTTTAAAGGGAATATTTCTAACGGGAACTTTTCAAGAAAAAGGGCAGTTTCTAACTAAAATAAGCCTCCTTAGCTCAGTCGGTTAGAGCGCCGGACTGTTAATCCGTAGGTCCTAGGTTCGAGCCCTAGAGGGGGCGCTGCGAAAAAGCCTTGATGTGAAAACGTCGGGGCTTTTGTGTTTTATGCTTATATCAGCAACGCCACTTGATCCTGCAAGCGCTTCGTCAACATTTCCGTGATGCGGCGACGAAATTCGGATTCGTCTTTTTCAAAAATATGCCATTCTTCGATTGTAAAATGTCCAATTACCGTGCCGAGCAGCAAATCGCGCATCCGATTGTCCTGGCGTAGGCTGTGCGCGATCCATTCCAGGCGTGCGGGTTTGGATAAGCTGGCGAATTTCACCTTTCGCTTCTGTAAAAAATGTCTGACAATTGCCAGCAGCAGGTCATTTTGCAATTTTAAAATCGGGCGCAGCACTTCATTTTGAAACTGTTTTGCCGAGCTTTCCGCCGCTTTTTCGGTCACAATCGCTGGGCGAATGCTGGTTTTATTACATTCCATCATTTTTCAATCATAATTCGTAAATCTTAAATCGTACTTCGTACTTCTAACTTCGTACTTTCACTAAACTCCTGTTTCATAAGGTTGTTTAATTCGCTAACTTTGCAGCTTAATTTTTGAACGCAATCTACTTTCAATAAAATGACGAAACCAGACATCCGACAGCTTTTGCAGGAACGCATCCTTATTATTGACGGCGCGATGGGCACCATGATTCAGCGCTATGGCTTGACGGAGGCGGACTATCGTGGCGAGCGCTTCGCCGATTTTCATACCGATATTAAAGGGAATAACGAGATTTTAAGTCTTACGCAGCCACATATCATTGAAGCGATTCATAAGGCTTACCTCGACGCCGGGGCAGATATTATTGAAACGAATACTTTCAGTGCGACCTCTGTTTCGCAGGCGGATTATGATATGCAAGATTTGGTATATGAAATGAATTATGAATCGGCTCGCATTGCTAAAAAAGCTTGTGAGGATTTTATGCGCGAGTCTCCCCCTCCTCGGGAGGGGGTTGGGGGGAGGCACTGCTACGTGGCGGGTGCGCTAGGACCCACTACCAAAGTTTCTTCGCTGTCGCCGGATGTGAATAATCCTGGTTTTCGGGCGATTACGTTTGACCAGTTGAAAGACGCCTACTACGAGCAAGCGCGTGGCTTAATGGATGGCGGCGCGGATTTGCTCCTGATTGAAACCATTACGGATACGCTGAATACGAAAGCGGCGCTGTTTGCGATTGACCAATTGTTTGAAGAAACGGGCAAGCAATTGCCGATTATGATTTCCGGTACGATTACGGATGCGAGTGGTCGAACCTTGTCGGGGCAGACGGTGGAGGCGTTTTGGGTGTCGGTAAGTCACATGCCGCTGTTGAGTGTGGGTTTGAATTGTGCCTTGGGCGCAGAGGAAATGCGTCCGCACCTGGAAGCTTTGTCCAATATTGCCAATTGTTACATCAGCGCGTATCCGAATGCCGGCTTGCCTAATGAATTTGGCGAGTACGACCAAACCCCGCACGAAATGTGCCATTTTGTCGAGGATTTTGCCTTGAGCGGTTTTGTCAATATTGTGGGTGGTTGCTGCGGCAGCACGCCGGATCACATTCGCCACATTGCGGAGCATGTGAAAAATATTCCGCCCCGAAAAATTCCTGAGACGCCGCAATACACGATGCTGAGTGGTTTGGAACCATTGATAATCCGACCCGATACGAATTTTGTCAACGTCGGCGAACGCACAAATGTCACGGGTTCTAAGGCTTTTGCGAGATTGATAAAAACCGGCGATTACAATGGCGCCCTCTCGGTAGCACAGCAACAAGTGGAAAATGGCGCGCAAATCATTGACATCAATATGGACGAAGGTTTGCTCGATTCTGAAAAGGCGATGGTCGAGTTTTTAAATCTGGTGATGGCGGAGCCAGAGATTGCCAAAGTGCCAATTATGCTGGATTCTTCGAAGTTTAATGTGATTGAAGCGGGTTTGAAATGTGTGCAGGGTAAGTGTATTGTGAATTCCATTTCGATGAAGGAGGGCGAAGATGTTTTTATCCATCATGCAAAATTGGTGCGACGTTATGGCGCGGCGGCGGTGGTGATGGCATTTGACGAACAGGGACAAGCCGATACGATTGAGCGCAAAGTGGAAATTTGTAAAAGAGCGTATAAAATTCTGACCGAAAAAGTCGGATTCAAACCGCAAGACATCATCTTCGACCCCAATATTTTCGCGGTGGCAACGGGCATTGAGGAGCACAATGAATATGCGATCAATTTCATAGAAGCAACCCGACAAATCAAAGAAGCCTGCCCCGGCGCAAAGGTCAGCGGCGGCGTGAGCAATATTTCTTTCTCTTTTCGCGGCAACGACAAGGTGCGCGAGGCGATGCACTCGGCGTTTTTGTATCACGCCATTCAGGCGGGCATGGACATGGGCATTGTGAATGCGGGGATGATCGAGGTGTACGAACAAATTCCAAAAGATTTGCTGGAATTGGTAGAAGATGTATTGTTGAACCGGCGGGCGGATTCGACCGAGCGTTTGACTGCTTTCGCAGAAACTGTGAAGGGAGATGGAGGACGCATGGTGGAACGCGATCTCGCCTGGCGTGAAACGACGGTGGAAAAAAGGCTAGAACACGCATTAGTCAAAGGCATCACCGATTTTATTGATGAAGATACCGAAGAAGCCCGTCAGAAATATCCGGCATCGCTGCAAGTCATCGAAGGTCCGCTGATGGATGGCATGAATGTGGTGGGCGATCTATTTGGCGCGGGTAAAATGTTTTTGCCGCAGGTAGTGAAAAGTGCACGGGTGATGAAAAAAGCGGTGGCGTACCTCCAACCCTTTCTCGAAGCGGCGAAGAAAAAGCCCTCCCCAGCCCTCCCCGAGGGAGGGAGCCACGACAGCCCGGCTAACAGTCGCCAGATTCCAGGATATGCGACGGCGGATCCCATGATTTATGAGCTTTTGATGAATTTTGCGAAGGAGAATCGAAAAAATCAAACTTTGGCGGAATCCATTTTATGGGAACAGCTGCGGGGTAAGCAATTAGAAGGATACAAATTCAGAAGACAACATATTGTAGATCAGTTTATTGCAGATTTTATCTGTATCAGAAAACATTTAATTATTGAAGTAGATGGTAAAATACATCAATTACCGGAAGTAAAATGGAGAGATGAAGAGCGCGAGCAACGTCTCAGAGAATTGGGTTTTGAAGTACTTCGATTTAAAAATGAGGAAGTGCTGGCGGATATAGATATTGTTTTAAATAAGATTTTACAAACTCTTCAAAATCAACCTGATAAGCCACTTTGGTTTCAACAAGAAGCTGACCTCGAAACAGAAAATGCCGCTGAGGGAAGTCCCGTCTCCCTCCCTCGGGGAGGGTCGGGGAGGGCTGAAGCTTCCCCCTTGGGGGGACGGGAGGGGGCTTCTGGGTCAAAAGGGCGGATTCTACTGGCGACCGTGAAAGGCGACGTGCATGATATTGGCAAAAATATTGTCGGCGTTGTTTTAGGATGTAATAATTTCGACATTATTGACCTTGGTGTAATGGTGCCAGCCGATAAAATATTACAAGAAGCCCGAAAACATGATGCAGATATTATAGGTTTGAGTGGTTTGATTACACCCTCTTTAGATGAAATGGTGCACGTGGCAAAAGAAATGGAGCGGCAAGGCTTTAAAATTCCACTCTTGATTGGCGGTGCGACCACTTCCAAAACCCATACGGCGGTGAAGGTGGAGCCGCATTATAGCGCGCCCGTCGTACACGTGCTGGATGCCTCGCGCAGTGTGGCGGTGGCGAGTGCATTGCTCGGTGAAGATGAAAATACGCGCAGTAATTTTATTCTCGATACCAAAAGTGAATACGCCCGCATTCGTGAACAACGCGGCAATCGGCAGTCGGCTAAGAAATATTTGACGTTAAAGCAAGCGCGTGCCAATAAAACCAAGATTGATTGGGCAAATTACACGCCACCGAAGCCGAATTTCCTAGGCGTGAAGGTTTTTGACAATTATCCACTGGAAGAATTGGTAAATTATATTGACTGGACGCCGTTCTTTCAAAGCTGGCAAATGGCAGGCAAATTCCCAGCAATTTTGGAAGACGAAATTGTGGGTGTCGAAGCAAAAAAATTATACACCGATGCCCGGAGTTTGCTGCGGCGCATGATTGACGAAAAGTGGATTCAGGCGCAGGCAGTGATTGGCATTTTTCCTGCAAATAGTGTGAATGATGATGATATTCAAGTGTTTGAAAATGAAGGTCGTACACAAGTAAAAGCCGTATTGCGAAACCTTCGTCAGCAAAATGAAAAAGCGCCGGGTCAACCAAATTATTGTTTAACAGATTTTATAGCCCCCCTCCCGTCCTCCCGAAGGGGGGAAGCTCCCGTCGCGGAAGTCCCGCCGGGAAAGTCCTCCCTTGGGGAGGATTTAGGAGGGCTTGACTATATCGGTTCTTTTGCTGTAACAGCAGGTATTGGCATTGAAAAATGGGTGGAGAAGTTTGAGCAGGAGCACGACGATTACCACGCGATTTTATTAAAAGCCTTGTGCGACCGCCTCGCCGAAGCCCTCGCCGAGCGTATGCACGAGCGCGTGCGCAGGGAATTTTGGGGTTATGCTGCCGAAGAAA
>CAZFBN010000067.1:0-28184 GCA_964517145.1 uncultured Saprospiraceae bacterium | reverse complement strand
TTAGGGTCGAAAGATTTAATCAAAGAAGTGCGCTTTATGGCACGGCATACCGGACCGTCGATGTCGCCCTTTAATGGTTGGATTCTTTCTAAAAGTCTGGAAACCTTATCAGTACGCATGGAAAAACATTGTCAAAATGCACTGGAACTCGCGCAGTTTTTAGAAACGTTGCAACAGGTAGCTTATGTAAAATATCCACATTTGCCTTCGCATCCACAATACGAATTAGCAAAAAAACAAATGTATTTGGGCGGCGGACTGGTTTCTTTTGAATTAAAAGGCGGAATTGATGCTGGACGTAATTTTTTAAATAACCTGCAACTCATCTCGTTCTCCGCAAATCTCGGCGATACCCGCACCATTGCTACGCATCCGGCGTCCACCACGCATTCAAAATTAAGTGAAGCCGAGCGATTACAAGTCGGCATTACCCCCGGATTGATTCGCGTTTCGGTGGGTTTGGAATATATTGAAGATATCAAACAGGATATAATACAAGCAATTGGTGCATGATGGCTCATTTAATTATTGTAAAACATTATGAATAGGTATGCTCGTTATTACGTAGATATGCCCAACGCGCCAAGTCGCGGCATTGGAATTTTAGCACACTTTGTTTACATCAAAAACTTGACAGAATTAAGTTACTGGATGTTGCTGGTAGTTTATGTGTTGTTAGTCATTGGAACGAGTTCGCGAGGAGCGTAGAGAAGACCGCGTGATGGAGCAGAACTACTTTTCCAAAAGTTTGTTGATTGTTTGTTGTTAATTGCTGTTGCATGTTTATTTTTGCAGCTTGCAAGGAAACATTGAATGTTTAACTTTTGTCCCTCAAGGGATTCTTTTGGAAAACTTTGAACAAAATGGCTAAAACACTGGCATTGCGCGATGCATTGCGCGAAGCGATGATAGAAGAAATGCGCCGTGACGAAACGGTTTTTTTGATGGGCGAAGAAGTGGCGGAATACGATGGCGCTTATAAGGTCAGTAAAGGAATGCTGGCGGAATTTGGCGCGAAGCGCGTCATTGATACTCCGATTGCCGAATTGGGATTTGCCGGTATTGGAGTTGGTGCGGCGATGAATGGCTTGCGTCCGATTGTAGAGTTTATGACATGGAATTTTGCAATTTTGGCATTCGACCAAATTGTGAACAATGCAGCTAAAACCCTGTCACAGTCAGCCGGTCAATTTCATTGCCCGATTGTATTTCGGGGTCCTTCGGGTTCGGCAGGGCAATTGGCGCAGCAGCATTCGCAAATGTTTGAAAGCTGGATGGCAAATGTGCCGGGTTTGAAAGTGATTTCTTGTGTGGATCCAGCGGATGCAAAGGGTTTGTTGAAATCAGCCATTCGCGACAATGATCCGGTTTGTATGATGGAATCTGAATTGTTGTACGGACACGAAGGGGAAGTGCCGGAGGGTGAATACCTGGTGCCGATTGGCGTAGCAGCCGTGCGGCGTGAGGGAACGGATGTGACGCTGGTTTCCTTTAATAAAATGATGTTGCCGACTCTGAAAGCGGCAGAAGAACTTGAAAAAGAGGGCATTAGCGCTGAAGTAATTGACCTGCGTACCATTCGCCCGTTGGATATCAACGCCATCGTAAAATCGGTGAAAAAGACTAATCGTTTGGTAGTTATTGATGAGTCCTGGCCCTTTGCAGGTATTTCTTCCGAGGTAGCTTATCAAGTGCAAAAATATGCATTCGACTATCTGGATGCGCCGGTAGTTCGGGTAAATGCTGCGGATACAAATCTTGGATATGCGTCAACTTTGGTAGAAGAATACCTGCCGAATCCAACGAAGATTATCAAAGCGGTGAAAGACGTCGCTTACGTTCACTAGAATTAGGTCCTCTTGTTTCAAATTTGACATTATAAATAAGGCACATTCTACTTACCTCTCAGGAGTTTAATGTGCCTTGCTGTTTTATTTTCTTTTCGCACCGCCTTTCATGCCGCCGCCCGGCATTGCCATATTGCCCATTGGCATTTTGCTCATTTTGTGCATCATTTTACGCATTTGGTCGAATTGCTTGAGAAACATATTTACCTCATGCAGGCTTTTGCCGCTGCCTTTGGCGATGCGCAACTTCCGACCAGCGTTTAACAATTCAGGATTGCCGCGCTCTTGAGGCGTCATGGACTGAATAATGGCTTCGACTTTGCTAAAGGCGCTATTGTCAATTTCTATGTCTTTCAATGCTTTGCCCATCCCAGGAATCATATTCACCAAACTCTTAATATCGCCCATCCTGCGAATCTGGTTGATCTGCGCCTGAAAGTCGTTGAAATCAAATTTATTTTTGCGAATCTTACTTTCCAAGCGCTTGGCTTCGGCTTCATCAAATTGCTCCTGCGCTTTTTCTACGAAGGTAACAATATCGCCCATGCCCAAAATGCGTTGCGCCAAACGGTCAGGGTAGAACACATCGAGCGTGTCCATTTTTTCACCCATGCTGACAAACTTGATGGGCTTACCAACTGTGTATTTAATGGAAAGCGCCGCACCACCGCGCGTATCACCGTCTAACTTGGTCAAAACGACCCCGTCATAATTGATGACTTCATTGAAGGCTTTGGCAGTATTCACGGCATCCTGACCAGTCATGGAGTCCACTACAAACAGCGTTTCATTCGGTTGAATCGCATTTTTAATATTTGCGATTTCCGTCATCATTTCCTCATCCACTGCAAGGCGACCGGCTGTATCCACAATGACGACATCGTGCCCATGCGCTTTGGCGTGCTGAATGGCATTGATGGCAATTTGAACTGGATTTTTATTGTCCGGCTCTTTGTAAATTTTAGCACCGACCTGCTCTGCCAGCACCGTCAACTGGTCAACCGCTGCGGGGCGATACACGTCAGCCGCAACCACCAGGGGTGTCTTTTGGCGCTTGGTTTTCAAATGATACGCCAGCTTACCGGTAAACGTGGTTTTACCTGAACCTTGCAACCCGGCGATCAGAATCACCGCAGGCTTGGTTTTACCCAGATTAATCCCTTCCGATTGACCGCCCATCAGTTCCACCAACTCGTCCATGACGATTTTGACCATCAACTGACCAGGCTGCACTGCTTTCAGCACGTTTTCTGTACCGAGTGCTTTGTCCTTTATTTTATCGGTAAATTCTTTTGCAATTTTGTAATTCACGTCGGCATCTACCAGCGCCCGCCGGATTTCCTTGATGGATTCCGCCACGTTCAGCTCCGTTAAACGATTACTACCGGTGATGACCTTAAAGGCACTATCTAAACGATCGCTTAAACTTTCAAACATAATTTTTGGTGTTGTGATATCTTCGTGCTAATGTGTTTTTGTAAAATACATTAACGCCAAAAAGATTGCAAATATACGAAATTTCGGCTTTTTTGTTGTAAAAACAATCCAATACAAGAAGAGATTAAATTCCTCAAAGAAAATGTTAAAATTTTTGAATTCAATATAGCAAAAATATACGATGAATTGCTAAATTTGGTGCGATTACACACACGACACTGCCCGGTTAGGAATTGCCGACTCAGCGCTTCTGGAGTAAGATGATTTTTACCATTCCTAACATTATATTCCCAAGCAAATAGCTACATTACTTACATCAAACACAAGCAAGGGGTCTATTCTTTCAGCAAATATAAATTTACTATGACTGCCATTCCTAAAATTCTAATTATGCTGGCACTCTGGCTGCTATACACTTTTTTAGTGTGGCGCGGCTGTTCGGAGGAGCTATGCTGCACAACAGGGGAGGTGACAACGCCGATAGGAGGCGACACTGCTACCCAACGTTATCCCATTGATTTTCGATGGGCTGACGCTACTGCCTTTACCAATGCTGGATACGAGCAATTGCGCGAGTCCATCCTGGCGCGCGGTAAGGGTAAAACAAATGCCATTTTGCGCATTACCGGGCAATATTTTGAAGCGGAGCCTACTCCTGCTGGATTTCAAAATCTTGGTTTCGCACGTGCTGAAAACGTAAAAAAACTGTTCGCCGATGCCGTGGATAGCATTTACGTGCGGGCAGCGTTGGCACAAGAGCGACCAAATGTGCGAACTGGTTATTTTGAGGCGCTTACTTTTGAATGGGATACTACTGCCATTGCAGGCACCCTGACACCCGCTACACCTGCTCAGCAGGATACAACAAGCCGCAGCAAAGAACCTGAGGCTATTGCAGAAAGCATTGAAATCCGCTTCCCATTTGGTTCTACTTCACGGGTAGAAGACCCCGCTGTAGATGCTTACCTGGATAAGCTGGCAGTGCGTGTTAAGGAAACTGGTGAGCGCATCAACTTGGTTGGGCATACCGACAACGTTGGTTCCGATGAGACCAATCTTGTATTGGGTCGCCGCCGCGCCAATGCCATCCGCGATTTGTTGGTTCGGAAAGGCGTTGCTGCTGCTCAAATTGCTGTGGATTCCAAAGGAGAAAGTCAACCAACCGACACCAACGAGACCGAGGTGGGCAGACACAATAACCGCCGCGTGCTGGTGCAATTGGTTAAACAATAATTTCGATCATCAAAACAAAAGAAAAATAACCATGAAAATTATATTATTGAATACACCATTTTTAGACTGCTGGTGGATGTGGCTACTGGCATCACTGGGCGCATTTTTGCTCGGTTTATTATTGGGTTACTGGCTTTGGTACAAATACCGCCGTCGGGTAATAGAACTCGAAGGAGAAGTAAAAACGTTGCATTCAAAATTGACGGACTGGGAAGAGAAAAACAAAGAACTGCAATACCAAGTAGATGAATTCAATAAAGAATTGGTGGGCTTGCGCAATAAATTGCACATCTGTGAAGCCGATAAAGAAATTTTAAAATCTAAACTCGATCAGGCTGGTGCCGTATTAGGTACAAGCGACCGCGGTGGATTGGGTGTCAATTACAGTAGCCTTTTCCCACAGGATAACCTGCAGATTTTTGAAGGCATCGGCGCTAAAATTGAACAAGTGCTGAAATCAGCGGGCATCACCACCTGGGCTCAATTGGCAGTTGCCAAAACCGACGATTTGGTGCGCATACTGGAACAAGCGGGTCCGAATTATCGCATTCACAATCCAAGTAACTGGCCCGAGCAAGCCCGACTCGCAGATGCTGGCAAGTGGGAGGAGTTAATTGCTTATCAAAAGCAATTGGGCGCAACCACAGAAGCAGACTCTCCTTCCAAAATTGAAAAAATGGTGATGCGCTCTTTGGGCTTTTCCAATAATCCTGAAGATTTGCAAATCATTGAAGGTATTGGTCCGAAGATCGAAGTGTTGCTCAAAGACGCTGGTATTCGTACCTGGAGCGATTTGGCAAGCACATCCGTAGAGCGTTTGCAAGAAGTTTTAGCTGCCGCAGGAGATAACTTCCGCCTGGCTGACCCAACCACCTGGGCGCACCAAGCTGAGCTTGCTGTCGCTGGAAAATGGGGCGAATTGATTGCTTATCAGGATTTCCTCGACGCTGGAAGATTACCCGACGCGTAATTCCACGAATGAATTACAACCTTTAGACTTTCCCTGTCGTTGTAAGCAGCGACAGGGATTTTTATAAAAGAGCGTTTGCGCTATTTTCTTTTTTAGGCTTTAACCCAACACACAAAACAAATTGTTATGAAAAAACTATTATGCTTTTTTTTATTATCTCTTGCCTTGGCTGCGCCAATGATGGCTCAATTAGACAAAGAAAATACTGAAAATCCACCCGCAGCAGGCTTCAATCTTCAAGAATCAGACACACGTGCCATACTTATTGCGGATGAAGTGATGAAAGCCATGGGCGGTCGGCAAAATTGGGACAATACGCGTTACATCACATGGAATTTTTTTGGACGGCGTAAATTGCTCTGGGACAAATGGCAAGGCGATGTACGTATTGAAGTGGATAGCACAATTTATTTAGTGAATATTGCAAAAAATACTGGAAAAGTAAAAAAGGGCAGCGAAATCATTACACATCCTGACTCTTTACAAAAATATGTGGATCGCGGCATTAGTATTTGGATCAATGATAGCTATTGGCTGGTGATGCCTTTCAAATTGAAAGATTCGGGTGTAACCTTAAAATACATAGGAGAACGCAATACGGCTGCGGGTAAACCGGCGGATGTACTGCAATTAACTTTTCAAAATGTAGGGCGCACGCCGGAAAATAAATACTGGATATATGTTGATAAAAATTCACGTTTAGTAACGCAGTGGGAATATTACCAAAAATATACCGACGAAAAGCCACAAATAGTAAATCCTTGGGAAAATTATACGCAAAAAGGGAACATTCTCTTATCTGGTGATCGAGGCGAAAATCGAAAACTCATCGATATTGCAGTTTTTAATAATGTTCCTGGCTCCGTTTTTAACACTTTTGATGTTGTAGATTATTCAAAATTAAAATAAATTGAATCGTGGTTAGCAGTTCACATTGCGCCATTTTATAAAAATAAAAACGATTTTACATGCCTTCATCCTCTCATCGGGGGCAAACAGTGCCCTTGTCGCCTTTTCGCAAGCTCGTTGCTTTAGCTGAAAAAGCCAAAGCAGCAGGCAAAAAAGTGTATCACCTCAATATTGGTCAGCCCGATATTGAAACCCCGCAATCGGCAATTCAAGCATTAAAAAACAAAGCCATTCCAGTGTTAGAATACAGCCCGGCTGAAGGCATTGCATCGTATCGTAAAAAACTGACTAGTTATTATAAACAATATCATGTTTCGGTATCACCAGATGAGATTATTATAACCACGGGTGCTTCCGAAGGCATACACCTGGCTTTGTTGGCGTGTATGGAAGCAGGAGAGAGCGTTTTGACACCGGAGCCATTTTATGCGAATTATAATGGTTTTGCCCATATGGCGGGCGTACATGTACGTTCAATTACCTCTTTTATCGAAGATGGTTTTGCTTTGCCTGATGCAGCTGCCCTTGAAAAACACATCACGCCTGACGTTCGCGCCATTATGATTTGCAATCCCAATAATCCAACTGGTACATTTTATCCGAAAGCGGCATTGGAAGCATTGACAGATATTGTAAAAAAACACGATTTATTTTTAATTGTAGATGAAGTGTATAGAGAATTTTGCTACGATGGGCAGGAATTTGTGTCGGCGCTTACCATGCGAGGTGTGGAGGATTATGTGATCGTAATTGATTCTATATCAAAGCGTTACAGTGCCTGCGGGGCTAGAGTAGGGGCTTTGGTGACAAAAAACAAATCCATTTTAGAAGCGGTGTCGCGTTATGCAAAATTGCGATTGGGTGCACCAGGCTTAGGGCAAATTCTCGGCGAAGCCTTGCTGGACGTGGATGTGAGCTACCTGGAACAGGTGAAACTAGAGTACAATCGGCGACGCATGACGGTTTACAAACGTTTGCAGCAGATGCCCGGCGTGGTAAATTATTTGCCTGGCGGTGCTTTTTATTGTTTTGCGAAATTTCCGGTGGACGATGCCGATAAGTTTTGTCAATGGCTTGTAGAATCGTTTGATTATCAAGGTGCTACGGTGATGCTTTCGCCCGGAGAGGCTTTTTATAGCACCCCTGGTTTAGGTAAAGACGAAGTGCGGATTGCGTATGTCATCAATGTGGAAGCCCTGGAAGCGGCGATGGATTGTTTGGAGAAAGGCTTGGAAACATATCCGGGTAGGGTAGAAGCGCAACTTGAAGTACGGGCAGCCGCCATTTGAAAATAACTGATTCAAAGGATTATTAATGTTGGCAATCCACCTGATTCACCAACTACAATTGCATTTTGGTCGAAATATTGACCAATCGCGATAGCGGCTTTTATTTCAATATTCAACACCAATAAACTGACTTCAGGTGTCCAGCTGGCATCTTTTCCGATGCCTTTGCCAAAAAAACAAGAATAACCCACCTTTTTTATCAGTTTGATTAACTCCTCGTGCCTTTGATTGTTTTCTTGAATAGATAACTGTTTTGACCTTGGATTCCAGGCAGTTACAAATGCCCAATTTATGGAATTGTGCTGTATTAGAAAAGCATCCAACGCAGGATTCGGAATACCAATTTGAATGGCAATCGGCGGATACAAAACCTGATAAATCGTTTCCTGGTAGGCTTTTAGCAATTGTTGGTCTATATTGCCGGAAGAATTGTCCATTTGCTATGGCGAGCGCAAACAATGTTGTACCTTTGCGCAGTTTTTAGAAAAGGTTTGAAATTGTAAATAAACTGCTTACAGAAATTACACCTATTTGAAAAAGATTTCGATGGTTATCGGGCTAAATTTTAGCCATTTACAATAGGATTATTTCTGTGATGCTGTAAATTTTTAGAATGGATAGAAATACTATCATTGGCATAACGCTGATATTTGTGCTGTTTATTGTTTGGCAGCAGTTTTTTGTGGCGCCAGAGGCGAAGCGCAAAGCCGAAATACAAAAGCGCCAGCAAGATTCGATTGCGATGGTGGAGCGCCGCGATAGTTTGAAAAAGCTAGAGGCAAAAGAAGACGTCACAAAACCCGATACCGTCGTGCAACTGAGTGATTCTGCGCGCGTGGCACAGTTGGGGTCGCGCTTAGGCGCCTTTGCCAACGCTGGTGCGGGCACAGAGGCGTTGACAACGCTGGAAAATGATGTTTTCAAACTCACTTTTTCCAATAAAGGTGGGCGAATCGTAGCGGCAGTTTTAAAGAACTACCAAAAAGTTTCGGAAAATGAGAAGAAAAAAGAGGTAAAAAGTCCGCTCATTTTAATGGATGACCCAAAAGATAGATTTGAATATTTGTTGCCGGTGCAAGGCGCTTCTGGCGGGGTGGTGCGCTCTAGCGATTTGTTTTTTACAGTGAATAAATCAGAAAATGCCATTACTTTCCGCGCCAATGCTGATAATGGCGGCTATTTTGAGCAAACATATAAAATTCAGCCGGGCAATTATAAGATTGATTATGACCTGAAATTTTACAATTTAAACGGGGTCATCAATGCGGATGCGAATGCGATTAAGTTAAATTGGCTGACTTATTTGGATAAACTGGAAAAAAATACCCGCTATGAGCGCCAGTATTCGAGCGTATATTTTAAACCAGTCGATAGCCGTTACAGCTATTGCTCTTACACATCGGATGACACAGAGGATTACACAAATCAGCCGCTAAAATGGGTTTCTCATGCCAACCAATTTTTTAATACCTCCTTGATTGCCAAAAGCCAGTTCAAAGGCGGGGTGATGCAGGCGCAACAATTTGATGAAAAAGCAGCCGACCTTAAAAAAGTACAATCGGACATTGCCATTCCTTATAATAATGAAAATAACTACGATTTTGGAATGGAGTTTTTTGTGGGTCCAAACGAATTTAAGCGTTTGCGAGCTTTGGGCAGTGAGTTGGAAGATGTAATTCCGTTTGGCTGGGGTATTTTCGGCACCATCAACCGTTGGGTGATTCGACCTATTTTTGATTTCCTTTCTACCTTCATTGGCAATAAGGGAATTGTAATTTTAATGTTGACCTTGATTGTCAAGTTATTGTTGTTTCCACTGACGTACCGAATGTTGTATTCGCAATCAAAAATGGGTGCGTTGAAGCCTCAACTGGAAGGTTTGAAGGCTAAATTCAAAGACGACCCACAGGCGATGCAAATGGAACAAATGAAAATTTACCGCGAATTCGGGGTGAATCCGCTCGGTGGCTGCTTGCCTATGTTGGCGCAGATGCCAATTTGGTTTGCTTTGTATCGCTTCTTTCCGGCGGCTATTGAATTCCGACAGGCAGGTTTTCTTTGGGCGACAGATTTATCTTCTTACGATGTTTTTGTACAGCTTCCATTCGAAATACCCTTAGGTTTTGGTTCCCATATTAGTTTGTTTACCTTGCTTTGGGCAGTAACCACTTTGATGTACACTTATTACAGCACTCGCCACATGGACATGTCTGCCAATCCGGCGATGAAGTACATGCAGTACATCATGCCGATCATGTTTTTGGGCTTCTTTAATAGTTTTGCAGCTGGATTGACTTGTTACCTTTTGTTTAGCAACTTGATAAATATTGGTCAAACGCTGGTGACAAAGAATTTCATCATTGATGAAAAGAAAATTCTGGCTCAATTGGAAGAATATCGAAAAAAGCCTAAAAAGCAAGGCGGTTTTCAGGCACGGCTCGAAGCGGCGCTGAAAGAACAGCAAAAAGTGCAAGCTCAACGGCAGCAATCTACGCAAAGCACTACCAAGAAAAAACCAATAGATAAGAGTAAAAAGTAAATTAAATCTTCATTATTCTATCAAAAAGCCCGTGACACTTTCGGATCGCGGGCTTTTTGATAGAATTACTTTATAAAGTTTAATTTTTAGTTCACATATAATCTTTGATAAGGAATGATTACATCATTTGGTCCCAAATTATTTAGCTGACGTAAGCGCTCTACGGAAATGCCGTAAGCCTGCGCAATTCTAAATAAACTTTCTCCTTCCTTTACTAAATGCATTTGTCGCTGCACTTGAATGCTAGAGCGTTGATTGTCGTAGCCTTGTGGAACGGTACTGTCGTAATAAGTGGGGGTATTCGTACCACCTCGACTCGACAATTCCGGGCTTAGCGCAGGATTATTCAGATTTCCCTGAGTGGTATTATATTCTGAAGGCATATAAAATTGTGGGGTAATCCGCTGGTCATCGGTAAATTCGTAAGGCGATTTGGCAGTGAATTCCTGTGAAAATTGTGTATTTCCATATTCTTGCACACTGCCAGTCTTGGTAGTAGTAGGGCAGTCGCTGATTCGCAAAGGTTGACCGATTCTCACCATTTCGTTTGGTTGTAGATTATTGATGTCGCGGAAACGCACCTCTGTAAATCCATATTTTAAAGCAATAGAAGCCACCGTCTCGCCTGGTGCCACGACATGATAATCCGATTTAGTCGTCTTCCAAGCTGCCTCAGTCTGATTGAGGCGCTGCTGCTGTTCATACTGCGAAATGCCACGCGGAGCAGTGTAGTTATCATAAGGAGCCGGCGTTGTCACGGCAGGATTATTGTTGATACCAAGTGGTGCTTGAGGAATAATTTGCCCTTGTGTTACCTGTGTGCTTGAATTAGGCGGCGTCACAGCCAAACGGTCGCAACTATGGATGCTAGTAGAACTGCCTAAATTATTCCAAGCTTGAACCTGTGCAACGGTAACATTATACAATTTTGCAATTCGATACAAGGTCTCTCCTTTTTGAACAACGTGAAAACCATTGCCACTGGCTATTCCGCAAGGATTGTTGGTATTGGCTGGCGTAGGAGTGGTGGTCGTTTTCACCGGCGAGCGGCTTTGCAAATTTTGTGAAACGCCCGTATTCGTAGGACGATCGTACTGCGGCGGAACCTGTACGTTTCCTCCTCGCTCTGTGAATTGAGGAGTAGTCGTAGTGTTTGTTGTGGCAGTTGTTGTCGGTGAAGTAGTCGTCACGCTTGGAAGGGTGCTACTTTGGCAAACCAACCTTAAATATTCGGACAAGGTATAATTATTCACTTTTTCGAGGCGCAAGGAATTATTCCAGGCGTCCACCGGATTTATCCCATTGCGCAATTCGGTAATGCCCACCTCAGGCACAAACACCAAATCCGTATGCGGCTTCGCTTCTGCGGGCATGCGATGCGTAAAAAGATAGGCACCATTGCATTCATTTTCCAGCTTTCCTTCAAAATACATTTCCGTACGGGCGGCTGTTGCAATATTTTCACCAATGATACCTCTTTGTAAATCAATTTCAAACGCATATCGAGAAGATTGATAGCGTACTTGTTGCCCCACTTGAAGGTGATAAGTAATTTGTAATACCTGGCTAATGGCAAAGCGATTGTTGTCTTTGCGCGACACCAGATAAACCCGATCTGTGCCATTGTTGACCGATTGCACCAGCTTTGCATCAAACAAAGTGTTGCCACAATTGTAAATTTGTGCCGGAAGAACCTCTTGTAATTGCTGGCTTTCTTTGCCGATTTCCAAATAAAATTTTTCATTCACATTTGCATTTAACCGATACACCAAATACTCTGTGGTTGTATCCTTTGTAGTAGCGGAATAGAGCAGCCGATCCATGCAAGATGGATTGTATAAAACATAATAGTTTGCACTTAATGCACTGTGAATGAAAGTGGTAAGAAAGAAACAAATCGTTAAAAAAGAGATCCTGCCGTTCATGGTAGGTAGTTTCATTAATGACTATTGCAAAATTGCCCGTAGATCAAATACTTATGCAAAGTTTTAATAAAAATGCGAATAAAACAATATGTTGAACGGAAAAATTACGCAAAAGATTGCTACAAATAGCATTTTTTTGTGTAAAGGAGGAAAAAAATGAAGGTTTACAAACGCTCTACAATGCCATTATTGACAGCATACAGCACGAGTTCAGAGGCAGTTTTTAAATCCAGTTTTTCTAAAATATTCTTCCGATGGGTATAAACCGTGTGAATACTTAAATTTAATTCACTCGCTATTTCCTTGGCAATCAGTCCTTTAGCTGTCAATTTTACAATATCAATCTCGCGGGGCGTCAATGGAGTAGGGGAGCAGGTCTCCATTTTTTCTCTTCCAAACGATTTTTCAAGCAAGAAGTCGAGTACCCGTGTACAAAAAAACTTTTCCCCTTTAGCCGTGGCTTGCACCGCGTCAATAATTTCTTCTTCGTGGCAATTTTTTGTCAAAAAACTGTGGATGCCGTTCTCCAAAACCTGATAAATGGAAGCTTTACTCTGGTCGTCACTGATGATTAAAATATGCGTATTTGGCGCCACTGTTTTGATAGCAGGGATGGTGCCGTGACTAAAATAACCCGGTTGGTTATAATCTAAAATTACAACTTTTGGTTGTTTTACTTCAATTTGTTGCAACAAATCCTGCTCATTGTTACTTTCTGCCACAATATTCAGATGCGGCAAGGAGGTAAGAATATGCCTCAAACCCAGTCGGGTAAGGTACTGCGGATCCCCAATGGCGATGGAAATGGACTGCATTTGTGCGGTATTACATTGGTTTGCTTGGCAAAATTAACCTTTAATCTTGAGATTAACAAGCTTATTTAGATTTGGTTTAGATAAATAGAAGAAACAATCTACTTAACATAATTTTATGGATCATCGTTTTGGATTATTGATTTGACTTTTTGTGAAGCGTGGCGCACGTTATAAGAGTCTCGCCATTTTTCGCAGATGTTCGCAAATTTGCGCGCTGACAGCGAATTTTATTTGAACCTTGCCTATAATTTATATTATGTTAAGTAAAGTCTGAGAAAAGTAGGTAACCGTAACCCTTTCACCCAGCAATCAGTGAATTCAATTTGAGGAATAAAGCCAGGATGGTTTGTTATTTGTTATTGGTGAAATACCAATTTCAATTATAAAAAAGTAACTTGTATGGAGTGTCACTTCCCTCTCCTACTTGCCTACTATGAAGCTCGACGACTTTTAGAAATTTAAAACAGATTTAACCCGCTTTTTGGCTAAAAACGCTATCTTGCTCCTCAACCCTATTATTTAATTATAAATTAATCTCATATGAAATTGACATATTACGGTCATGCCAGCTTTGGCATGGAAATGAAAGGGAAACACATTGTTGTTGATCCATTCATCAGTAACAATGAATTAGCAAAAACCATTGATGTTCAAACGCTTAAAGCGGACTACATCCTGCTGACACACGGACACGCCGACCACGTTGCAGATGCCGAAGGCATCGCCTTGCGCAACGCAGCAAAGGTTGTTTCTAATTATGAAGTAGTAAGCTGGTTTTCGGAAAAAAGCGTGGATGGGCATGGCATGAACCATGGCGGCAAGTGGAAATTTGACTTTGGCATCGTAAAATATGTGACCGCCATTCACTCCAGCTCTATGCCCGATGGCAAATATGGCGGCAATCCCGGTGGATTCGTGGTTTGGAATGACGAAGTTTGTTTTTACATTGCTGGAGACACTGCGCTGACGATGGATATGAAACTCATTCCGATGACTTGTCCCAAGCTGGATTTTGCGATTTTGCCAATTGGCGATAATTTTACAATGGATTACGAAGATGCGATTGTTGCCAGTGACTTTATCGAATGCGACAAAATCATTGGTTGCCACTATGATACCTTCGGTTTCATTAAGATTGACCACGAAGCCGCAAAAAATGCTTTTGCTAAACGCGGAAAAGAGTTAATTTTGCTTTCCATTGGCGAAAGCCTCGAATTTTAAAGAAGTCAGATGTCAGATTACAGATATCAGACTCATTAAAAAATTTATTTTGATCCTTAACTTCTGACTACTAAGATCCAAAATTGTCGTTTGTTAATTAAAAAAAACAGGATGCAGCTGCTTAGTAATTCTGAGTTCTGACATCTGACCTCTTTAAATCTAACATTTATGGGAAAAGTTGTTGCAATTGCAAACCAAAAAGGTGGTGTAGGCAAAACGACCACCGCTATCAACCTCGCAGCGAGCCTCGCGATTTTGGAAAAAAAAGTGCTGCTCATTGATGTGGATCCGCAGGCAAATTCATCCTCAGGAGTTGGGATATTGCCCGATACTGCCGAGACGACGATTTATGATTGTATGCTAAATGATGTGGCGCCGGAAGATGCTATTTATGAGACTGAAACGCCCAATTTGCACATCATTCCATCGAGCATCAGCCTGGTAGGTGCTGAAATTGAATTGGTCAATCGACCCAAGCGCGAGTTTGTATTGCGCAATATTGCCGACAAGGTGAAAACGCACTACGATTACATTTTTATGGATTGCTTGCCATCCTTGGGTTTGATAACGGTGAATGCTTTAACAGCCGCTGATTCGGTATTGATTCCGGTGCAATGCGAGCAGTATTCGTTGGAAGGTTTGGCAAAATTGCAGGACACAATTAAGCTCGTAAAGCAAACGTTGAATCCACAATTGAAGATTGAAGGCATTTTACTCTCGATGTACGATAGTCGCCTGCGCTTGTCGAATGTGTTGGTAAGTGAAGTGCGCGATATTTTTCAAGGCTTGGTATTTGAAACGATCATTCACCGCAATTCGCGCATCGGGGAAGCGCCGAGTATGCACACGCCGGTAGTCATGTTTGACGCCAGCAGCCGTGGTAGTGTGAATTTTTTGAATTTGGCGAAAGAATTTTTAGAAAAAAACGGCGATTCTGTTAAAACACCTGCCGTAGCAAATAAGTGACTTAAAGATAAAGGGAAAGTGACCAAGTGACTGAATGGTGAGGCTCCTGGAGTCTCCAACTTTCCTTTTCCCTTTGTCTTCAAGTCTCAGAATCTCTAAGTCTTTCAAATATGGCAAAAAAAATTGATAAAAAAGCGCTGGGATTGGGCGTGCGCGCATTGCTAGCAAACATTGAAGATCAAGTAGCGGAAAATCAGGAAGAAGTGGTAAAGGAATTGTCGCACACAGTCGCGATGATTCCAGTCGAAGAAATTGAAGTGAATCCTTTTCAACCACGCAAAGAATTTGACGAAGAGGCGCTCAAAGAATTATCCGCTTCCATTCAGGTGCACGGCTTGATTCAGCCCATTACGCTGCGTCGGCTTAGCGCCAATGAGTATCAACTGATCTCAGGGGAACGTCGTTTGCGTGCCTCCAAAATGGCAGGTCTGTCGGAAATTCCCGCCTACATTCGTCTGGCGAACGATCAGGAAATGCTGGAAATGGCGCTGGTTGAAAACATTCAGCGTGAAAATTTAAATGCCATTGAAATAGCCATCACGTATCAGCGTTTGAAAGATGAGTGTAACTTGACAGATGAGAATCTGGCAGATCGTGTTGGAAAGCAGCGCAGTACCGTTACAAATCATTTGCGATTGTTGCGTTTGCCGCCAAATATTCAAAAGGCGATCAAAGAAAAACAAATTTCTGCGGGTCACGCTAAAGTGCTTGCAGGGGTCGAGGATTATGCCAAACAACAAGCACTTTTTGAAGAGACAACCAAGCGGGGACTTTCTGTGCGCGCACTTGAACACCTGGCAAGCTCCGAAAACCAGGAAAAACCGAAAAAGGCAGCAAATAAAATCAGCGACGAATACGAACAAGTCCAGCAGCGATTCCGCGCATTTTTTGGTTCAAAAGGTGTTCAATTAAAACTAAAGTCGCCGGGTAGAGGACAAATCGTGATTCCGTTCGATTCTGACAACCAATTGAATGATTTGCTCGATTTATTGGAAGACGTGAATAAATAACAAACAACCCGTATGAGAGCATTGCGAAGCAGTTTAGGAATTTTATTTTTTTTGATAATAAGAATGAATGCTTGGACACAAGAGGCTGATTCGCTTGCCACTACTCCCCTACCCGATACCTTGATTTTATTGGATTCTACGGAGAGAAAAGGGTTCTTCGCGTTTTTATCGAAAGATTATCCCAGTCCTAAAACAGCGGCTTACTTGTCTTTGGCGTTGCCAGGCGCAGGTCAAATGTACAACAAACGCTGGTGGAAAGTGCCGCTGGTGTATGGCGCGCTCGGCGGTGTGATGTATGCCATTGACTACAATCAAGGTTGGTACAAGCGTTTTCGCACGGCTTACAAGCAAAAGCTGAATGATGAAACGACCGAATTTGCTGGATTTGCCATTGATAATGAGCGTAGTTTAAAACTTGCAAGGGATAAATTTGATAAAAGAACACAGTTGTCCTACATCGGTTTGGTATTCGTTTATGCACTTCAATCCGTAGAGGCTTTTGTGGATGCTCACCTTAAAACATTCAATGTAGATGAAGATTTGAGCTTGCAAGTAAAACCGAGCTTGCAAAGCAATGGACTTTACGGGCAGCCGGCACTTGGCATCGGCATATCTGTGGGTTTTAAATAAAAAATCAGAAGAATCAGAATGCTCCAAATGTTAACCTCCTGACAGTCAAATCATGCTGAGCATTCTGATCCAAATATTAGTCCTGGTACTCCGCCGTTTCATGTTGCATTAAAAATGCTTTTAAAAACTCGTCCAGATCGCCATCCAGCACCGCTTCAGTCTGGCTGGTTTGATAGCCGGTACGATGGTCCTTCACGCGGCGGTCGTCCAGCACGTAGCTGCGAATTTGGGAGCCCCACTCATTTTTCATTTTGGTGGACTCAATCTTCTCGCGCTCTGCCCGTTGTTTTTCCAATTCCAATTCGTACAATCGTGAACGCAGCATTTGCATGGCTTTTTCGCGGTTGCCGAGCTGCGAGCGATCCTGCTGACAAACGATCACAATACCGGTGGGTTTGTGCGTCAGTTGTACCTTGGTTTCTACCTTGTTTACATTCTGACCGCCCGCGCCGCCAGAGCGAGACGTTTGAATTTCGATATCAGAATCCTTAATTTCTATTTCAATACTTTCGTCAATCAGCGGATGCACAAAAACCGAGCAAAACGAAGTCATACGCTTGCCCTGCGCATTGAATGGACTCACACGCACCAGGCGGTGCACCCCATTTTCACCTTTGAGCAAGCCATAGGCAAACTCGCCATTGATTTCCATTTCTACGGATTTGATTCCTGCCGCATCGCCTTCCTGACTGTTCAATTCGCTTATTTTATAACCTTTTGATTCCGCCCACATCAGGTACATACGCCGCAGCATATCCGCCCAATCGCAAGCTTCTGTACCGCCTGCGCCTGCGTTGATTTCGAGGATGCAACCTAACTCGTCTTCGGGTTTATTCAAAGTAGAACGGAATTCCAAATCGTCCACAGCTACCAAGGCTTCCTGATACCTGGCTTCTACTTCCTCTTCGCTTGCTTCGCCTTCCTTTAAAAATTCAAATAAAACCTCCAGATCATCTGCCAGCATAGCAACCGTGTTGAATTGGTCAACCCAATTCTTATGACTTTTAATCGTTTTTAAAATGGCTTGTGCTTCCTGCGGGTTGTCCCAAAAGGTAGGATTGAGCGTGAGTTGCTCTTTGTCTTCAATTTCAATTAGTCGCTTTTCGACGTCAAAGATACCTCCTTAACGAGGCGAGCCGGTCTTTCAGGCTTTTTAGTTGTTCAATGGTCATAATAGTTTATTTAGCAAAATGTGATTTAGTGATCTGTTGCGCTATCTTTTATGCCCTAGATCACTAAATCACACAATAAAAAATACGTAACGTTATTTTACCTCTTTAAGTTCTACGTAAAAAATCAACTCCGCATTTGCTGGAATTACCGGAGGCGAACCTGCTTCGCCGTACCCCAGGTTAGATGGAATAAACAACATCGCTTTACCGCCTTCTTTTAGCAAGGCAATGCCTTCATCCCAGCCTTTGATGACCATGTTTTTGCCCAATGCAAAAGAGAACGGCATGCCCCGACCAAAAGAATTGTCAAACATCGAGCCATCCTTCAAAACACCGTAATAATGCACGTCCACCAGGCGCTCATTCTGCGCTTGCTTGCCAGTGCCTGCCTCCAATATCATGTATTTCAAACCCGATGCCGTTGTCTTCAATTGGCTTGCCAGCGCGCCACTATTGTAATCCTTCACAATTTGAGCCACCTGATCTGCGACTGCTTTTTCGCGACCCATCGACTCAATACGCTCAGCATCCATTTTTTGACGCTCAATTTCGCTGTCTTTCATAAAATCAGCCTCCGTTTTGATGTTCACCATAACCACATCGTAGTACAATTCTTTTGCATTTTCAAACCCTGGGGGCTTCTGCTGCATGGTGTCAATATTTACAATCACGGTAATACTATCGCCCACTGCCATTTCTCTCAACACTTCCTCCACAGGCGAAGAGGTTCTACCAGGTTCAGCCTGCTCTGCTTTTGGTATTTGCAGGAAGGGCTCCTGACCCACCCCACGGCTGGAATAAGCAACAGAGTCGCCATTGCGCACCTGCGCGTGGAAGTACACGTAGTCGCCAGGGTTAGGCTTAGCACCGCCTGTGTTTTTTTGTACAATGTATTTATAACCACTCGGCGTCACTTTTTCTTCTTTTCCGCAGCCGATAAAAGTCAACGCGGCGATTACAAAAATAAACAAGGAAAGTCTCATAAATTTTTTTTTAATAATAAATGGATTTTAATTATTTTATAGCTAAGTATGTAAAATACGCTTTAATTTGATAATATTATTAAATATTATCGCTTCAATATTTAACAAACAACCATCTGACTTCCGACTATTTGACTATTTAACTACCCACTATTTATACCTGTTTCAGCTGCTCCGCGTACTCCGGCAATATTTCTTTGAATTTTCGCAACGTGATACGCAAATTCTGAAACGAAAATCCACCCGCCGCATTTTTATGCCCGCCTCCTTTAAAGTATTTTCTAGCAATTTCTTGCACCGAAAAATCACCTTTCGACCGCAAAGATAACTTTACAATGGTAGGTTGTTCCGTTATAAAAGCTGCGAGTTTAATATTTTTTATTTTAAGCAAATAATTGACAATCCCTTCGGTATCGCCGCGCTGAATATTAAAGCGTTCATAATCCTCTTTCGTCAGTGAAATGATACCGGTATGATATTCTTCCAAAATTTCCATGCGTCGGTGCAAACAATGCCCAAGCAAACGCAAGTGCTTCTCTTGCAAGCTATTAAAAATTAAATCTTGTAATAAATAATCATCTACACCCAGCTCGATCAATTCTGCCACTAAACGAAAAACTTTGGGCGAAGTGCTGTATTTAAACGATCCGGTATCTGTTACAATGCCGGTATAAATACAATCTGCTATCGCTCTATCAATTTTTTGCTTATCGCCTAAGCGATCAATAAAAGCATACACCAATTCACAAGTCGAACTTGCCGTTGTATCCGAAATTAAATAATCTGCCATCGGGTCTGGATACAAATGATGGTCAATCAATACTTTCGGACAGCGCTGCGCATCGGTTAGCTCCCCTACTTTATCAATACGATCCAACGCATTAAAATCCAGGTAAAATATAAGTTCTGCCTGTTCTATAACTCGTTGACTATCTTCAGGTTCCACATCAAAAATCATTATTTTTTGCACATCGGGCATCCATTCCAAAAAATCAGGATATTCGGAAGGCGAAATCACTTTTACACAATGCCCCATGTTTTTTAAATAATGATAAACCGCTAAGGATGAACCAATTGCGTCTCCGTCCGGATTGCGGTGTGTTGTGATGACAATGTCTTTCGGTATTGCCAGCAGCGATTTGATTTCATGCAAGTTCTCCATCGTCGTGCGCCTATTCCACGTCCAGTAAAATACTTTTGTTAAAATCAAGAGGCGAAGTTGCCAAAAAAAGGGAAATTTACCAAAATTTATCTTAGTGCTTTGTTCAGATTGAGGCAGTTTTCTTACTTTTGCGCCGAAATTTTTAACCACTAAGCCCACTTAGGGCACTAAGTGAAATGTTTTAAGACCCAAAAACGACGTGTACTTGGTGCACTGAGTGGTTAAAAAAAACAAAAAAATGGCTGGTAACAGAACATTTACAATGATTAAACCCGATGCGGTGAAAGCTGGTCACATCGGTGCAATTTTAGATCACATTAACAAAGGTGGCTTCAAAATTGTAGCCATGAAACTGACCCAATTGTCAAAAGAAAAAGCTGGCGAATTTTATGCCGTGCACAAAGAGCGCGGTTTTTATAGTGAACTGGTAGAATTTATGTCTTCCGGTCCAATAGTAGCAGCAATTCTGGAAAAAGACAACGCAGTGGAAGATTTCCGCAAATTGATTGGCGCAACAGACCCTTCCAAAGCTGAACCAGGCACGATTCGTGCACTCTACGCAAAAAACATCGGTGAGAATGCGGTACACGGCTCCGATTCTGATGAAAATGCGGCGATTGAAGGGGCGTTTCATTTCGCGGGCGTAGAAATGTTCGGATGATAAGGTCATGGGGCGATAGGGTGATAAGAGGGAAATCACCTTATAAACCTATCACCCCATCACCCAAAATTCACAATCGTTACCCCATCACCTCCAAACTCCGGGTGCGGGTGGCTAATTTGCATCGGTACGTTGTATTCTTTCAATTTCGTGCGAACCACATTCTTCAGAGCCCCGGTTCCCTTACCGTGTAAGATGCGCACGGTATTGGTATTTGCCATCAAGGCATTATCAAAAAACTCCTCCAGTACACGCAAAGCTTCTTCCGGGCGCAAGCCGCGAATGTCTATTTTCGATTGAAAACCAGCACTTTGTGCCACATCCGTTTGCACACTTTTATTCGCATTTACATCCAAAGGTGCATTGGCTTTTTGCAAATCCCGAAGATTCACGGTCATCCGCATATCGCCGATCATCACCTGGGCTTTCTTTTTGTCCACCGCCTCTACCCTACCCGTCGCGCTGCCGGTGACTAGTTTTACAAAATCGCCCACTTGAATCGTTTCTTGCTTCGCCACTTTGGTCGTCAAATGCTCATAGACTTCCTCGGAAACCGTTGCCACTTGCTCTTCCACCTGCTTGCGCTCTTCTTTGACCTTTGCCGCCAATTCTTTGGCTTTTTCCAGATTTTTTTCCTCGCGGATTTCGCGCATCAGGCGTTCCAACTGCCGATTATCCTGTGCAATTTGCTGTAACTCCTTCTCTTTCAATTCCAACTTCAATTTCTTCCGCCGGAATTCCAAATCTTTATGCAACTGGTCATAATTCTTAATCAACTTCTCCACCATTTGCTCGCGCTCGGTCAGCGACGCAATTTTTTCCTGCAATTCCTGGCGCTCGCGCTGCAAATCAATCAGCAACTCATCCACCGCCTTTTCATTCTTGCCCGTGCGATGCTTGGCATAATCAAGGACTTTCTTTGGCAATTCCGTTTTTTCGGCAATTTCAAACGCGTAGGAACTACCCGGTCTACCCACTTTAAATTCATACGTTGGCGACAAGCTATCCTTATCAAAGGTCATTGAAGCATTCACCAAACCTTTCGTTTTGAATGCATAAATCTTTAAATTGGAATAATGGGTTGTAATAACACCAAACACACGCTTGCGATTCAACTCATTTAGGATAGCTTCCGCAATCGCGCCGCCGATTTTCGGGTCGGTTCCTGCGCCAAATTCGTCAATCAGCACCAAAGTTCGATCATCTGCCATTTGCACAAAATTGCGCATATTTGCTAAATGCGAACTATACGTACTCAAATCATCCTCAATGGATTGCTGGTCGCCAATGTCGGCAAAAATGTTATTAAAAATGCCAAACTCTGACACCTCCCGCACCGGAATCAACATGCCCGATTGCAACATCAATTGCATCAAACCCACCGATTTCATCGTGATAGACTTGCCGCCGGCGTTGGGTCCGCTCAACATCACAATCCGATTGTCATCGTATAAAACCAGATCAAACGGCACCGTTTTTCTGCCCAATTGCTTATTGCGGAGCAACAACAAGGGGTGATACGCCTCCCGAAAAGCAAAAGTTGGCTTCTCTTGCAACTGCGGCATCTTCGCATCCATGCGCACCGCAATGCGCGCCTTCGCACGAATCACGTCAAAGCGCACCAGCAAATCCATATAGGTGTGCATCTGCTCCGCGTACGGACGCAGCGTGGCGCTCAACTCCTTGAGAATGCGATAAATCTCGCGCCGTTCCTCGGTTTCGAGGTCAAAAATATCGTTGTTGATTTCAATAATGGCATCCGGCTCGATGTAAGCGGTTTTACCCGTCGTACTTTCGTCATGAATGATTCCGCGAATCTTGCGCTTGTGCTCCGACGGCACCGTCAGCACCCGCCGCCCGTTGCGCACACTCTCCACATTGTCCGTCAGCCAGCCTTTATTGCGGAATTCATTTACCAGATTGCGGAAACGCTTGTCCAGTTCGCGCTGCTTCTCCAGAATCGCCTTGCGGATGCGCAGCAACTCCGGCGAGGCATCGGGCTTGATATTCCCCTGATCGTCAATGACTTTCTCAATCGCCTTGATCAGAAAATCCTCAAATACAATGGGTTGGATAATCTTGTAAAGCGTCGGATAAATCTCGCGGCGCGTGGCATTGAAATACCAGAAAATATCGCGCACAAAGCGCAGCACAATGGCAATGCGCTTGAAGCTCTCCTCCGACAGCACATAATCCGGCACCGCCAGAAAGCGCAAGTCCTCCGCAATATCAAAATACTCGGTGATGGGAAACACATCGCTTTTCTCCAGCGTGAGCTTGAATTCCTTCACCTCCAGCAAGCGCTGCTCAATCGAGCCCCGCCGCGTATCCGGCGCCATCGCCCGCACCGCCTCGCGCCCCAGTTCCCCCAGGCACTCCTGCTCCACCAGTTCCAGCACCTTGTCAAATTCCAGTCGCTCGTATAAATCTTTGGGTTCTAATAACATATGTTCTTTTTAGAAGAGAGAGCAGAGAGGCGGGAACCGAGACGAGACTAGCTCGCTTCTCTATTCCCGCTTCCCGGCTCTGAACAATCGCAAAGTTACAAAAGCCTTTTCACTTTCGGCTTTCGACATTGTTTAGAAACAAATTTGGAGAGGGAGAGTTCCTAAATTCAAAAATTAAAATCTCAAACATCTTCGTTCCAATTAGAATAATTAAATTTGTACATGTAGATTGAAAATCAACTATAGAAAATTAGCTATGAGATCAATATTTTGTATTCTTATAATTAATCTTTTTACTTTTAGTTGTGCTCCAAATGATGGCAGATTGCCTATTCTAGGTGAAAGAGAAATAATAAATGGCGACACAATATATCATAGCATAAGGGATTTTCGATTTATAAACCAAGATAGTCAATGGATTGATAATACGACTTTCTCAAATAGAATATATATCGCAAACTTTACTCATTTAGGATGCCCAATTACAGGTCCTAAAATGACCGTTAATATGTTGCGTATATATGACAAGTATAAAGAAGACAATAGGGTACTTTTATTAACTCATTCCATAGATGTAAAAAGAGATACTGTTTTAAGTCTCAAAAAATATGAGCAGAATTTAGGAGTTAATAGTACAAAATGGCACTTTATAACTGGCGAACAAAATAAAATATTTGGAATAGCAGAAGATTACTTTTCAATAGCTAGAGAAAATCCTACTGGTTACGATGGAGTTGATCATAGTGGTATGTTAATTCTAGTTGACACGAAACGTCAAGTACGCTCTTGGTGTGATGGGACTGATTCTAAGGATGTTATTAATCTTATATCAGATATTGATAAACTTCTTGTTGAGGAGTTTAATTATTTAAAACCAAATAATAATGATTCTGTAATTGTCCCCACAAAACCTATAACTCCCACAAAACCTCAAGTGACCCGTTCAAACGAAAAACGCTTGGCTTTAATTATTGGAAATGAACAATATCAAAATGGGCAAAATTTAAAAAATCCTGTAAATGATGCTGATTTAATGTCAGAAACCTTAAAAAATTTAGGATTCGAAGTTATTAAACAAACAAACACAAATAAACATATTATGACAGAGTCTATTAGGAAATTTAGTAAAAAGCTCCCCTATTATAATGTTGGGCTATTTTATTATGCAGGACATGGTATTCAGGTTGATGGACTAAATTATTTAATTCCCGTTGACGCACAATTAAACGAGAAGAGTGACTGTAAGTTTGAAGCTGTATCAGTAAATTTTATCGTTGAAGAATTTGACAAATATCCTAATAATACCAATATCGTAATTTTAGATGCTTGTAGAAATAATCCATTCAGATCATGGGATAGAGGAGGTGATAGAGGATTTAAAGCAATTTATCCATCAAGTGGAACAATTATTTCATTCGCAACTTCTGAAGGGGCAACAGCATCTGACGGTGTATATGGTAAAAATGGTTTATTCACAAAAGAATTAGTCAAGCAAATGAAAATCCCTCAGCCAATAGAAAGTGTTTTCAAAAAAACAAGAGTCGAAGTTGAAAAACAAAGTAATAATGCTCAAAGTCCACAAGAATGGACTAAACTAAAAGGTGATTTTTGGTTTACCAGATAACAGTTACTTGTCTAGCATGGAGAAAAAAAATATAACAACAATCTTTTGGGCTACCTTAGGAACTTTAGCAACCGGAGTAATTATAGCATATTTTAGTCATGTTATGGAATATAGTTGGTTTGTTTCAAATGAACCTCAATCATCCGCCTTAATAGAAACATCAATAAATCAATCTACTAAAGATAAGCCATTAGCCATTTTCTGTAGAATGGATAAAGGCGATAAAAATCTCATTTATCGTGCTGGAGAGATAATGCGACTCTACATAAACGCCAATCAATCCTGCCAATTAAGAATTATTTATAAATTAGCCGATGGTAGATTAGTTTTATTTGAGGATAATTTGCAAGTAAAAGAATCTGATACTGGGCGTTTTGTTGAAATAGGTAATGGGTATGAAGTTTCTCCTCCATTTGGTAAAGAAGCAATTTATATTTTTGCTCAGAAGGATGCTTTTCAAGAATTAGCAACTCATCAAGATACAGATGGCTATCTTTTCATTACAGAAGGACTTCCAGAAACATTAGAAAGAACAAGAGGTTTCAAGAAAATTGGCGTTTTCGAAGAAGCTTTCCTCAATATAACTACATCAGCTAACTGACCATGCTCGCGCTGAACTATCTAAATTTTCTAGTATTAAAAAATGAAAAACGCTCACGCTGGATTGCATCCGATGGTTTCCATTCATCGGTCTGCGACCGACTATATTACAAGGGCGACTAATTCCGATAGCTATCGGAACGCCCCCACCCGCGCACGGAACGTTCTTTTTGCTATCTTTGTTGGTAATTCAAAAATAAAATTATGACGATTCCACAAGCCAATTATGTAGTTGATAATCAGGGGCAAAAAATGTTTGTGCAATTGAGTGTACAGGATTGGGAAAATTTTGTAAATGAATTTAAGCGCATAGAAAGTATGTTGTTGCTGAAAAATAAATTGAAAAATGCGTTTCAGGAAATGCGTCAAATACAAAAAGGAGAAAAACAAGGTACTACTTTAAATGATTTTTTGAATGAATTGTAAGATTATTGCCATTGACGATTTCAAAAGAGACGCAAAGAAGTTGCTCAAAAAATACGTTTCCCTCAAAGATGAATTAGCGCAACTACAGGCACAACTGTTGGAAAATCCGCGAATGGGAACGCTTATTCATGAAAACACCTACAAAATTCGTTTGTCTGTAAAAAGCAAAGGAAAAGGTAAAAGCGGTGGAATGCGAGTGATTACCTACGTGGTGGAAGTGGCGTTTCAAGTGGAAGAAAATGTAAAGGAACAAGATATTACCATTTTTTTGCTGACCATTTACGACAAGTCTGAAATAGAAAATATATCGGACAAAGATTTACAAAACCTCATTGACGAAATAAATACGGAACTCAGTAACGAGGATAGCGAAAATGAGTAAGAGGATAGTGAATTTTTAGAAATGTTCTTTTGCGTATCTTTGTTGGTAAGAAAAAATAATAGCCAATGACTTTCGAAGCCATAGACATCCACGCTCGCGCAGCCACTGGGCAAGTAATTTGGGCAACTGGGCGTCTATGATAAACTTCATGCCACCAGTTTACCGATGTTTTTCACTTTAGCTAATTCCACTGCAAAAAGCAAGCATGCCTGCAAGTCTTCAGCTTCCAAGTCTTCATAATCCGCCAGGATTTCCTCATTCGTCATGCCGCTGGCAA
Organism: uncultured Saprospiraceae bacterium; assembly: GCA_964517145.1. GTDB lineage: Bacteria > Bacteroidota > Bacteroidia > Chitinophagales > Saprospiraceae > JADJNW01. The sequence continues at coordinate 1,659 of CAZFBN010000067.1, read as the reverse complement.
TCCATTCCAGTACATTTTCAACCGGATAACGCAAGCCGCGCACGACGGGTTTGCCGTGGCAAATATTGGGGTCAATTGTGATTCGATTTAAAAGAAGTTCCCTTTCCATGGTTTCTATTTTAGATAAAACCAAATATAAGCATATTTTAGTTCAAGAAATAGTTTATAAATCTTCATTGGCTATCAGAACGAACCCACCCGCGCACGGAACGTTCTTTTTGCTATCTTTGTTATCCATTCAACAAATTCAAAGTCCAATGGTGGTTGTCAATACTTCTAATCCAAAAATTGTGCAAGCATTGTTGCAAATCTGCGACGTGATGGGCGTGGAAGCCTACGCTGTGAGCGACGAAACTGCAAGCTCCCGCGCTGCCCTGCTTGCCGATATAGAACGCATCAAAAATGGAGATACCAAAGATTTTAAAAAATTCGCGGATACGCATGAATTAGCTGAGTATTTAGGCGTAAACTGGACTCCTGCCGATGAACATCCAGCTAAGCCCTAATGCGCTCGACCACCTGCGCGACTGGGCAGATACTCACCCGCGTACGTTGAGCAAAATATTAGACCTCATTGAATACATTCGTCGCGATCCTTATGAAGGGGTGGGTCAGCCAGAACCGTTGCGTCACGAGTTGGAGGGCTACTGGTCGCGCAGAATAGACAAAGCACACCGGATTGTTTATAAACCGGATGAGGAACAAGATTTGATTATCATTGTTTCTTGCAAAGGACATTATGATGATGTGTGATGGGGTTTCGCACCGTAGGATGCTTTCTACGAGCACGGAACGTTCTTTTACGCTAGCGCTGGATTGAATCCGGCGCTTTCTATTTCTGTCGGTCTGTGACCGCTTGTACCGGCGACCTTCAGTCGCCGCCCTACTGCTTACATCGGCGACTAAAGGTCGCCGGTACGCACACCGGAACGTTCTTTTGCGTATCTTTGTTGGTAAGAAAAAATATTAGCCAATGACCTTCGAAGCAATAGACATTCAACAGACCAACGGCGCTCAAATCATTCGCATACCCGAGCGCATGAAGATTGCAGATGATAAGGTGTACTTGCGCAAGCTCGGCAACACGCTGTTCGTGATTCCTTTTCACAATCCCTGGCAAAGCCTTTTTGAGAGCCTGGACAACTTCACGCCTGATTTTATGGAAGACCGCAACCAAGCTGCTCCACAAGACCACGAATCGCTTGACTAATGGAATACCTGCTCGATACCAACACCTGCATTTACATCATCAAGAAGAAGCCAATGGAAGTGCTAGAACGTTTTCAAGCGTTGTCACTCGGCAGCGTAGGCATTTCTACGATTACTTTGGCGGAGTTGCAATATGGCGTTGCCAAAAGCGCACATCCAGAAAAGAATCAACAAGCGCTCCAACAGTTTTTGATTCCACTTGAAATTGTGGAATTTGATTATGAGGCATCAGTCGTTTATGGTGAAGTGCGCGCTTATCTTGAAAAAATCGGTCAACCGATTGGCGCTTTGGATATGCTATTGCAGCACATGCCAAAAGTCTGGATGTAACAATTGTAACGAACAATGAAAGGGAATTTAAACGAGTGCCTGATTTGAAAGTGGAGAATTGGGTCCTGTAAATCCCGGAACGTTCTTTTTGCTATCTTTGTTTTACAAGAAAAACAGGCA
>CAZFBN010000066.1:0-28229 GCA_964517145.1 uncultured Saprospiraceae bacterium | reverse complement strand
CGGTGGCGGCTGGAACAGTGGTGGCGGAAGCGGCGGCTGGGGCGGCGGTGGTGGTTTTGGCGGTTTTGGTGGCGGCGACTTTGGTGGCGGTGGTGCCGGTGGCGATTGGTAAAAAAATGTTAATACGGCATTGCTGATTGTTTTTTTTCGAGGCTTATCTTAATTTAACCTGTTAATTGACAATCAGCAATGTTATCATTATGAGCTATTTAATTCGTTTTACGTTCATTATTATTCTCACAATATTATATCAAGCTTGTAGCCCACGATTAAAAAGCCATTTTTTACAAGTTAAAGATATTCATTACCAGGCTTCTACATTAAAAAAAAATAATTCATACAATATTTGTAATGATGCACTGGCGTACGCGCCCGACACGGCGCATCTGGATCATACGCCTATGAAATATGTGCGGGTGAATGTGCATTGGATGAATACCATCGACAGCTTGAGCAATTTTAATGGACAAGAAGCCATTGATTTTACAAATAAATTATTACAAGGTATTAATAATGATTTGGAAACCAATCATAAAGTTTGGCTGCCGCATAATAATAACATTCCTGTTTTGCCCACCCAATATCGTTTTGTGCTGACACCGCGCGCCAATGATTTCAATGATACCGGTATTTATTTTCATTATGATAATGAATTATCTCCTTATGTACATAAAGGTAAAAATGCCAACTTGCACAAGCGCGAACCCATTAGAAAATACAGCATAAATGCCGAATCTATTTTAAATATTTTTATAATGCCACATCACCCGGACAGCGTGAAATCAACTACTTACGGGGCTTACGGAGTAGGCGTGTCGCTAGGCGATGCGGTAAAGGCGGCGGGTATGTTTGAAAACAGAGATAAAGCAGCGCCTGAAAATTATCGTGGGCTTTTTAATCATGAAATTGGACATATTTTTGGATTGAGTCATGCCTGGTTGTACGATGGATGCGAGGATACACCTGAGCACCCCAATAAATGCTGGGCGTGGACCCCCGAACCGCCTTGTGATACAACAGCATCTAACAATGTAATGGATTATAATGCGTATGAACATGCCTGGACGCCTTGTCAAATTGGGAAAATTCATCAAATAATGTCGCAGGAAGGCACCATCGCTCGGCGTTTTTTGCAGCCCAATTGGTGTCAATTACATGATGATCGGCATATCATAATTCGCGATTCTATCCACTGGCAAGGTGCTAAAGATTTAGAAGGACATCTGACGATTGCGACCGGCGCTTATTTAAAAATAGATTGCCGCGTGTCATTGCCTGCTGGCGCTAAGATTACAGTGCAGCCCGGTGGAACGTTGGTTTTGGACAATGCTCGATTGCACAATGCTTGTGGTGATCGTTGGGAAGGCATTGAAATTCAGGAACTTAGAAAGGCAAAAGGGCAAGTTATTTTTTTGGGTGAACCCAAATTAGAAAACATGAGAATGGGCATAAATGATGTGGTCAAACCTTGATTGTATCAAAAATAAAATTTTCCAACGGGTCGTAACCCATTGGAAAATCTGTGGATTCAAAATATGCTTATTTTAAAGTGAATTATAGATAAAATGGATAGTATGATATTGATAGTCAAACAATAAACATATTTTAAATATTCTTCAAATAACTACTCACACCGTGACGCTTTTTTTGAACCACCTTAGCCACCATAGAACACTTTAGCGTCTAAAAGGTACACCCTGAGGTGTTCTTAGGTATCTAAGGTGGTAAAAAAACATTGATTTAGCTGCGCTAAATCCATCATTCTCATTATTTTAATTTTTCTTCAAAAAAAGCAATGGTGCGCGACCAGGCTAATTTGGCAGCTTTTTCATCATAACGAGGACCCGCCGTATCATTGTGAAACGCATGATTTGCACCTTCGTAAATAAAAATTTGATACGTTTTATTATTTTTCTTTAATGCTTCTTCATAAGCTGGAATGCCTGCATTCACACGCTCGTCGAGTGCGCCGTAGTGCAACATTAACGCCGCTTTGATTTTAGGAACATCCTCGGCTGCTGCCTGACGCCCGTAGAATGCCACTGCGGCGTTCAAATCGGGATCGTTCACCGCCAAATTATTTGCCATTGCACCGCCCCAACAAAAACCGACACAGCCAGTTTTACCCGTTGCTTTAGGCAATTCACGTAAATAGTTTAAACCATCTTTAAATAATTGAATAGCAACAGGTTGCTCTAATTTTCCGATTAAATCGCGCGCTGCATCCGCATCTGACGGCGTACCACCCAAGGGGGACAAACCATCTGGCGCTAAGGCGGTAAAGCCTGCCAGAGCCGCCCGACGCGTCACATCTTCGATATGCGGATTTAGTCCACGGTTTTCGTGAATAATGACTACTCCTGCCCGTTTTTTATTCTTTTTAGGCGTTGCTAAATAACCTTTTATTTTTTTACCATTGCTATTATATTCGATGTAACGAGTTTCAATTTCATCAGCAGCATAAGCGGTTGTATCGGCATCTTTGTAATCCAACTCCAGTTTAGACAAGATCGAGGTAGCAGCTAACGTACTTCCGGCAAAAACCGTGAGGCGACGCATGAATTCGTGACGAGTAATGACGCCATGAGTGAATTGGTCAAAAAGGTCAATAACGCGTTGGTCAATCATAATGGGTTAATTAAGGTGATGAAAAGTATGATTTTATGGTAATGGGTCAAAGTGGTTATTTTAGATTTTACAAATCTTGAAGATTTACAAAATTGCATCATTCATTTGATCCACAACCAATTTTATTACAATCGCATGTAAAATGTGCTTTTGACAAAAATAGTTTAAAATTTAGCAAAAACCGAGGTATCGCTTCTATATTAAGATTATTTTAAAAAGGATATAGCGAGTAGTGAACATTCATACAATTTGATAATCAACCTATTGTAAGAATTTGCCACAACAAATCTTTTAATTTGTCCATATTATAACCGGTAACGGAAGAAATAAACAAGTGCGGAATGCCTTTTGGAATTTCGGGTTCCAGCATTCGCTCCAAATCTTTATCAATTAAATCTGCTTTAGTAATGGCGAGCACACGCGGCTTGTCTAACAGCTCCGGGTTATACATTTCTAATTCATGGAGTAAAATATCATATTCTTTATGAATATGTTCGGTGTCGCCGGGAATCATAAAAAGCAGCGTCGAATTGCGCTCGATGTGACGTAAAAAACGATGCCCAATACCTTTGCCCAAGTGAGCATTTTCAATAATACCAGGAATATCGGCAATCATAAACGAGCGCCCGTCGCGGTATTTGACAATGCCCAAATTAGGCACGATGGTGGTAAATGGATAAGGCGCAATTTCGGGCTTAGCTGCGGTCATCACCGACAACAAAGTGGACTTGCCTGCATTGGGGAAACCTACCAGCCCGACGTCAGCTAACACCTTGAGTTCCAATATTTTCCACTCTTCTTTTCCTGGCTCGCCAGGTTGTACGTACTGAGGCGTTTGATTGGTAGCCGATTTAAAATTTGCATTGCCCAAGCCGCCGCGCCCACCGTCGAGTAGAATTTTTTTCTCGCCGTCTTCGGTTATTTCAAATAAAAACTCACCGGTTTCAGCATCTTTGGCAACCGTACCAAGCGGTACTTCCAAAACAATATCCTCACCATCTGAGCCGGATTTATTGCCACCGCTGCCATTTTCGCCACCGCTGGCAATGACGTGTTTGCGATATTTGAGCGACAATAAAGTCCACAAATTTCGATTGCCTTTTAAAATAATATGTCCACCCCGACCACCGTCGCCACCATCGGGTCCACCTTTGGCGGTGCGCTTATCGCGCAGAAAATGTGCCGAACCAGCGCCACCTGCACCCGAACGACAACAAATTTTTACGTAATCTACAAAGTTCTGCTCTGCCATGCTTTTGAGAGGTCGGAAGCCCGATAAACACTTTGGAGGAGTTGAATCTGACTTCTGGTCTTTGACTGCACTGTTATAACAAAAAAATTGTCACTGCATTTCACAAAACGCAATGACATTGAAATTAGTTCTCTTGCCAGCCAATGGCTACTTGGCGTTTTACAAATTATCTATTTCGTGACAAAGGCGATCAAAAATTTCTTCGATCTCGCCGATGCCATTGATTTTACTCGCTTTGTTTTTTGCAGCATAATATTCAAAAACCGGCGAAGTTTCGCTTTTATACACCTCAATTCGATTGCGAATGATGACTTCGTCCGTGTCATCCGCTCTGCCAGAAGTTTTTCCTCGATTGAGCAAACGCGCTACAATTTCATCATCGGATACGTCCAACATGATAAGCCTAGAAACTTCCGTGTTTTTCTCTGCAAGCAATTCATCCAACGCTTGTGACTGTGCAATGGTACGCGGAAAACCGTCAAAAATGTACCCTCGCACCTCCAGGTTTGCTTCCACTTTGTTGCGCAGCATGCCTATTGTAACGCTATCGGGCACCAGTTCGCCTTTATTGATATAGCTTTTAGCCTCCTGCCCTAGTGGCGTATTGTTGCTCATCTCATAGCGAAACAAGTCGCCGGTAGAAATATGAAGCAATTCATAAGTCTCTACGAGTTTTGTCGCTTGTGTTCCTTTGCCTGACCCTGGCGGTCCAAAAAGTATCAAATTAATCATTCCTTAAAGTGTTTATCTGTTGCGAACGCATCGTTTAGAATTAAAAATGGCATTGAGACCATTCTAAACACGATTGCTCCTTTTATTCAAAAGGCGAATATACAAACATTGGTGTAAAAAACACACGAACAAAAGAAATCACTATTTCCTTTTGTGTCCATTCGGGAAAGCTAGAAAAAAAGCGCCTTCAGCAAACTTTTCTTCTACAATTTTATGGTAGGTAAAGACAGAAAAAACATTAGAAAATACGGTGCACAATGGATATGCACCGCATTTTTTTAATTATGACAAAATTATTGAATTACAAAAATTTAACAACTCTTGTAAACTATTTATCAACACTTTATAAAAATCAGCTTTTAATTAAATGCTGATTGCTTTTGCCAACAACGCCAGGTCGAGCTGCATGCTTTTGAGCTTTGCTTGTTGTGCCAGCAATTGTTGTGCCCGTTCTACCGCATACTTTTCTACAAAAGGCGTTGCCACATCGCGTGCCATGTAAATTTTTGGTCGCCAGTATTTTGACTTCATCAAATTATCAACCACTACGCCACGAGAAGTGCTGTGAATGATAAAAATTCCCTGTTCGTTATTAGCAACCACCATTGCCACATGCGAAATCCGGCTTCGGCTGCTGCGCCGAAAGAAAATCAGATCGCCCGGTTTGGTAGCTTGCAACGCAATCTTTGTTCCTTGAGTACCTTGTGTTCGCGAACACCCCGAAACGTTGATGTCAAAATTTTTCATCACGTAGTGCGTAAAACCCGAACAATCAAAGCCGCTGCTGCTGCGCCCTGCGTACCGATACGGCGTACCGAGGTAACGCTTGGCGTATTGCACTACATCGCTCCGCAGACTTGGCTTGAGCCATTCTATCAAATTTGCGGAAGTGGAATCGGCTGATCGTGTTAAGGTGGAATCACTTGGATTTCCCGTAAAGTTGTTGGAAGCAAGGGTTTTACAATTTAAAACAAATAATAAAGTTAGAGGTAAAACAATGATTTTTAGGCATTTACAACTGTAACTGTCTGTTGGCATAAATTTTTAGGTTTGTTAAAGAATCCATCATCTGGATTTGGGGGTAGCTCGAAAGTGCTACAATTGGTTGATTTCAGAGGTTGCTGAGATATGTTCTACGGGCGGCTAACAGGTGCAAGATAGAGATTCTCTCAAAATTTCCAACCGTTTTGGTTTATTTTTTTACCAACACACATCATAAGTGTTTGAATTTCAGTTATTTAAAACAACAAATTTTATGTGAAATTTTTCTAAAAAATGGAACTTTTTGGCGTTTTTTTTAACGAGCAGTTACTTAGTGAAGCTAAACGGGTCTTGATCTTGTAAAAAAGCAAATTGCTTGCGAAACTCAACTTGCGAGGCATAGGTGAGCGTTGTTGTAAAAACATTTTCCAAATGACTGACCTGATGAATCACCTGCCCGTTGTAATCAATCAGACAAGAATCGCCGGCATAGTAAATGTTATTTCCATCGTTGCCTACACGATTAACACCAATTGTAAAAGACTGATTTTCAATGGCTCGTGCAACTAACAAAGCTTTCCAAGCGTGGCTTCGGCGCTCTGGGAAATTGGCAATATAAATCAAAAGATCATACTGATCGGTATTTCTGCTCCATACCGGAAACCGCAAATCATAACAAATAAGCGGCAAGATTTTCCATCCTTTCCATTCCACTAGCAAACGCTGCGTTCCCGCCGTATAGTGCTCATGCTCCTGGGCATAGGTAAAAAGGTGTCGCTTGTCGTACTGCTCATAGCTGCCATCCGGGCGCATCCACACCAGCCGATTGTAAAAATTGTTCTGCTCCTGTGCAATGAAACTCCCCGTCACCACTGCGCCCAAGTCTTGAGATTGCGCGGACAGCCATTGCAGCGTAGCACCATCCATAGGCTCTGCGAGTTTTGCAGGGTTCATGGTAAAACCTGTCGTAAACATTTCAGGTAGGATGACCAAATCGGTATGCCCGGCAAGCGGCGCTAATTTCTCTTCGAGTTGCTGAAGATTTGCAGCCTTATCCTCCCAATGCAAGTAGGTTTGAACGAGCGTGACGCGCAGATTTTGCATACAATGGGCTATTTTACCATTTAAAATAATGGAAGTAAAGGTAGCAAACAAAACGAAACACAAAAAGAGGTACGGGAACTAGTCTCGCACCTCTTTTCAAAAAGATTTATAAAATGATTATTTTTTCTTAGCGGGGGCTGCGGCAGCTTGCTGTGCACTACGCAATGCACGCGGAATTTCTACCGTAGCGATGGGCACGCCTGGCGCCGTGATAACCTCCACACCTTCACCTGGATTTACATCTCGCACACGAATGGATTGCCCCAGTTCCAAGCTAGAAATATCAACAGTCAACTCATCCACAATATTTTCAGGCAGTGCTTTGATCTTCACAGTACGCACATTCTGAATTAACTTTCCACCACTTTTTACACCTGGTGAAGTCCCTTTGAAACGAACCGGTACATTTACCTTCACTGGATGCCCTTCTTCCAAACGCAAGAAATCCAAGTGAATGATTTGGTCGTTTACCGGGTGGAATTGTTTTTCCTTTACAATGCAACGAAATGGCTTTCCATCCACTTCTATTTGCGCAACTTTGAAGTCCGGTGTATAAATTAAATTTCTTATTTCATTCAAAGTTGTAGAAAAGTGTACGACTTCCTTTCCTCCGTACAATACGCACGGAATCTGTCCATTATCACGAGTGGCTTTTGCTCCTTTTTTGCCAAGGTCGGTTCTAAGCTCACCTTTTATGTTAACTACCTGCATGATTATTAATGCTTTGCTTCCTAATATTTGAAAAAGGCACGCAAAGATAGGAATTCTGATGATAACTTGCTACGTTTTTATAAAAAAAATATCAACCTTCTACAAACAAAGCAGTGATAGAGCGATGTTCGTGCGTATTGCGAATTGCGCGCGAGAACAAATTTGCCGTCGAGAGCACTTTTATTTTGTCAGAATTTTGCTTCAACGGAATGGTATCGCAAACGATGATTTCCTGCAATGCCGAATTTTTAATATTTTCATACGCTTTGCCCGACAAAATGGGGTGCGTACACAAAGCACGGACGCTGCGAGCGCCTTTTTTGACCAAAATATCTGCTGCCCGACTCAAAGTACCCGCTGTATCCACCAGGTCATCGACCAAAATGACATCAGCGCCTTCCACATTCCCGATGACGGTCATATTCGCCACTTCATTGGCTCTTTCGCGCACTTTATCACAAATGACCAGGTCTTTTTCAAAATGTTTGGAATAAGCGCGCGCCCGCTTCACACCACCCACATCGGGCGAAGCAAAAATCACATTGGACAAATCCTGCTTTTCCAAATAAGGGATGTAAATGGCGTTGCTTTTGAGGTGGTCCACCGGAATATCAAAAAAACCTTGAATTTGTTCAGCGTGCAAATCCATCGTCATAATGCGATTCGCGCCGGCAGCTTGCAAAAGATTGGCGACCAACTTAGCAGAAATCGGCACCCTCGGCTGATCTTTCCGATCTTGCCGCGCATAGCCAAAATAAGGAATCACCGCAGTGATGTAACCGGCAGAAGCCCGCTTGGCAGCGTCAATCATCAGCAACAATTCCATCAGGTTTTCTGCGGGTGGAAAGGTAGATTGAATAAAAAAGACAAACGCGCCGCGCACCGATTCGGCAATGACCGGCTGCATTTCGCCATCGCTAAAGCGATTGATCATCACGTCCCCCAGTGGTTGTCCGTATTCATGGGCAATTTCCTGAGCTAGATAATGCGATTCCGTACAGGAAAATATTTTTACCTCCAAAATTGGACTGGTATTATATAATTCTATTTGCTCTGTGGCAGTATTCATAGTGTGAAAGGTTAAAAAAATTAGATAAACAATTGCCTATGAGATGATTAGTAACGGCATCTAATCGTCTTATCAAGAATATTTATTATAAAATGAAATGGATGTTTCCGCAAAGTTAAGAGAATTTACACACACGTTTCATAAAATTTGAAATCAAATATGGACCGCACTTTTTAATTGCTCTTTTACTTGCATTATTGGCTGTTTTTCTAATAGAAACAACCGTTCGTCGAGACTTTTAGTATTCAAAGCAGAACTTTGACTTAATTTGTGGATGAAAGTGGCGGCAATTGTCAAAATAGCTTGCCATGCAGGGAAGAAATCCTTGGAACATATTATAGCATTTTAAAAAGCAACATGCAGCTACTGAAAATAGAGCAAGTGTGGTTTAACTGGAGCGCAACGGCAATATTCTTGACCATTGCCATCATTGCTACGCTGTTTCTGATTTTATTATTGGTGTACAGCTTGTTTTCTGACGAAATAGAGTCGGAGCAATCTCACGCGCGCTGGAGCTTCATACGTCTGGAAGCCCGCACCTTGTTATCTTTCTTCACGGCTTTTGGATGGACAGCTACAATCGCTTCTTACTATCCCAACTCTTTTGCTCAAATGATCGGATATGGTAGTCTGGTCGGCATAGCGGTGGCGGTATTAGTGGGTTGGCTAGGCAGGGTTACTCAGAAACAAATGAATGAAAACACAGAAACCAACACAGGTCGGGTTTTGAAATCCATCCCTCCGCATCGTGGCGGCATTGGCAAAGTGTATTTGAATGTAAGTCGAACGCCCATTGAAGTGGATGCCATTACCATTGGTAGAGAATTGCCGGTTGGGGTGCCGGTGCGAGTGGTGGATATGCTGGACGACCATACCGCTTTGGTAGAACCCATTGACAATCAACCCAGAGAATATAAATAATTTTTAGCGTAAAAATGAAGGAATGAGTAAAATTAAGTTTTCATCCCTTCATTTTTCCGTTTTAAGCCACCGTTGCGGTTTCGTACAAAGGAAAGTTTTCCATGAATTGATTGACTTCCCGACGAACTCCATGCAGCGTATCTTCCTGATCGGCATTTGTAATAATGGTGTCAATCCAATCGACCACTTTCACGCAATCTTCTTCCTTAAAGCCCCGCGTTGTCACAGCAGCGGTACCGATGCGAATGCCGGAGGTGACCATAGGTGATTCTGTATCAAATGGAACCATATTTTTATTAACAGTAATATCTGCTACACCAAGCGCCTCTTCGGCTATTTTGCCTGTCACGCCCTTTGAACGTAAGTCAATCAACATCAAGTGATTATCCGTACCGCCAGAAATTAATTTGTATCCTTTTTGTACAAAAGCCTGCGCCATTGCCTGGGCATTTTTAATCACTTGTTGAGCATAATCTTTAAACGCCGGCTGCAATGCCTCTCCAAATGCCACTGCTTTCGCGGCAATCACATGCTCCAACGGACCACCCTGCATACCCGGAAAAACGCCACTATTCAAAATAACATCCATTTTAATTACACCACCTTTTTTAGTCGTTTTTCCCCAAGGATTGTCAAAATTTTTACCCATCATAATAATGCCACCGCGCGGACCCCGCAATGTTTTGTGCGTGGTAGAGGTCACAATATGACAATGATCCATCGGATTATTGAGCAATCCTGCTGCGATCAGACCAGCCGGGTGCGCAATATCCGCCAGGAGCAATGCGCCTACTTTATCAGCAATCGCACGAAAACGCGCATAATCCCAATCCCTTGCATACGCAGAAGCACCGCAGATAATAAGTTTTGGCTTGACTTCCAAAGCTTTAGCTTCTACTTTGTCCATGTCAATTGTACCAGTCGCTTCCTCCACGCCGTAAAAATGCGGTTTATACACCTTACCGGAATAATTCACCGGAGAACCGTGCGACAAGTGCCCGCCATGCGATAGGTCAAAGCCCAAAATGGTATCGCCTGCAGTTAAGCAAGCCAAGAAAACCGCGGCATTCGCCTGAGCGCCAGAATGTGGCTGCACGTTGGCAAAGGCAGCGCCAAATAAGGTTTTCAATCGATCAATCGCTATTTGCTCCACTTCATCTACAACTTCGCAGCCGCCGTAGTAGCGTTTGCCCGGATAGCCTTCCGCATATTTATTCGTCAGACAAGTACCCATCGCATCGAGTACCGCCTGGCTGGTAAAATTTTCAGAAGCAATGAGTTCAATTCCTTTTCGTTGACGCTCTAACTCCTTGTTTATCAAATCAAAAACTACGGTATCTTTATACATAAATTATATCTTAAAAATTAAAAACTAATGTCGTTATTGGAGTGTTAAATCAGCACAAAGGTACAATAATTCCGTAAAGTAAAGCTTTTAATCAGCGCAATTCCTCCCATCTATGGCATGACAGATACACTTTACAAAAGATAAAATGTGACTCGCAGGCTGATTTTTCGTTATAACAATAAAACGAATAAATTGTCTGTAGGGAAGCCCAGAATCTCAGATTCATCTGTAAATTGGTCAACGTGCCGACTTAGCTATTTTCAAAATGCTGTAATTTGAGCTTTCTGGTCTATTTTCTGTTGCAATGAATGCCCTTACAAACCGATCATTGCAAACATTTTTATAATGATTCTGTGAATCCATTTAATTTTGTAACTTCTGGTCAATAAAAAACGTACACTAGAATGCAGGTAGCCTTCAGCAGGACGACTTTTGCCACAAAAACGAAGAAAAACACCCCCACAGGTTCAACAATTTTCCAAGCGGTGGGCATTTTTATGTATCTTTTTTTGGGGGTTGTAACGGATAGCCCTGCCATCACTGCCCGTTACCGCTGCATGTGGCGCGATAATCCAGCCACTACTATGGTGGTAGGGTGGGATCAAGTGTCTGGCGCCAATCCTGTTTTTTATTATGATGTAACCGATTATGGTCAAAAAGCGGAAGCTTACAAAACGTCTAAAAAACCCGATTTGGTAGTGCCCGCGCGTGGCATGAATAATACCTTTGTACGACTCAGCGGCTTGAAACCGAATACCGTCTATTATTTTGTCATAAAAGACAGCGAAGGCGTGAGTAAACGTTTTTCGTTTAAAACCGCACCCGACCGTCCAGAACGCCTCTCCATTATTGCTGGTGGAGATTCGCGCAATCATCAAAAAGCAAGGGTAAGTGCCAATCGGCTGGTGAGCAAGCTGCGTCCACACGTGGTGCTTTTTAACGGCGACATGACTCCCGACGATAGCGCCGGGGAATGGCGGAAATGGCTGGATGATTGGCAAGCAACTATTGGCAGCGACGGGCGAATTTTTCCGGTTTTGGTGGCGCGTGGCAATCATGAGGCTAGTAATCAATCGCTGATCGAATTATTTGACGTAGGCAGCGGCGGCATTTTTTATGCTTATAATTTGGGCGGCAATTTGCTGCGCATTTACACCTTGAATAGCTTGATTCCTGTAACTGGTACTCAGTTAGAATGGCTGGAAAAAGATTTGCAGCAAAACAGCACAACCACTTGGCGCATAGCGCAATATCATTATGCCATGCGACCGCACACGCGCGAAAAATTGGAAAAAGATGAGTTGGTCATTCATTGGGCACCTCTATTTTTCAAATATAAAGTGCAACTCGCCATTGAATCCGATTCTCATGTTACAAAATGGACCTTCCCGCTCCGCCCGTCGAATGAATCAGGCAGTGACGAAGGCTTTATCCGAGATGATGAAAAAGGCACTGTTTACGTAGGCGAAGGTTGTTGGGGTGCCCCCCTGCGCGAAGCCAATGATGACAAGAGCTGGACGCGTAATAGCGGAAGTTTCAATAGTTTTAACTGGATTTTTGTAGATGCGGATAAAATGGAAGTCCGCACGGTGATGACCGATGTGTCGGAAGGCGTGGGCGAATTGGTTGACAATAATCTTTTTACGCAGCCGATTGGCTTATCTGTCTGGCGCCCCAGCAATGGCGATCTGATTACCATTTATAAAAATCCACCACCTGCCATCGCTGCTTCCAAAACCAAAATTGACAACACCCGTGTAACGACTGTTATACCGGAAAAAACGACTAACTCCGGCTCTTCTAGTAGCACCAAGCCAACCCAGAAAGAATCTGCTGTCGGCAAACTCCAGTGCGACGCATCCGGCAAAGTGAATTTTAAATATACCCTACCCCGCTCCGGCAATGTCTTGATTTTATTGTTAGATGAAAAACTTACTGTTCTCGAGCGCCTCTCCCTCAGCAGTCAGGCTGCAAAAAGTTACCTTAAAGAATTTGATTTGAGCGCCTTAAAAAAAGGCAGTTATCAAATCATTGTAAAATGTGGGGAAGACATCGTTCAAAAGTACCAGGTGAGCCGATAGCGGCTGCCTTGTCTTTTACTTTCAATTTATTCTGAAAATTTTAAAAGCTTTTAACAAACTGGCAAGCCACTTGGAATGTTCAAAGTTTTGTAGTTTTGGACGTTTTTTCACCAATTGACAAGAAATGATTGGTTATCAGAAATTTGATTAAACAAGGATTTTCCTTTTTCAGCAATTTTGTAACCAAAATCTATTGCCAATATCAATCAACAATCTTTGGGATGGTCAGGTCGTTGAATTCGATAAAAGCGCCGATTGACCAAGAACTTCGGCATTTCGAGACGCATTTTCGGGAAGCAATGCGCAGCCCAGTGCCGTTGCTCGACAAAATAACCTATTACATCGTTCGCCGGAAGGGCAAGCAAGTGCGTCCTATGTTTGTGTTTTTGTCGGCGAAACTCTGTGGCGGCATCACCGACTCGACTTACAACGGCGCTTCTCTGGTGGAACTGCTGCACACGGCTTCCCTCGTACACGACGACGTGGTGGATGATTCCTACGAACGGCGTGGCTTCTTCTCTATCAATGCGCTTTGGAAAAATAAAATTGCCGTTTTAGTCGGCGATTACCTCTTGTCACAAGGATTGCTGTTATCCTTGAAAAATAAGGAGTTTCGCTTGTTGGAAATCGTTTCGGAAGCGGTAAAAGCCATGAGCGAAGGCGAATTATTACAAATTGAAAAAGCACGGCGGCTCGACATTAAAGAGGATATTTACTACGAAATTATACGTCAGAAAACAGCTTCTCTGATTGCATCGGCTTGCGGCGTTGGCGCGGCTTCTGCTACAAAAGATGAAGCGCTGATTGAAAAAATGCGGCTGTTTGGTGAAAAAATTGGCATAGCTTTTCAAATTCGCGATGATTTATTCGACTTTGGCACCGATGATGTTGGCAAACCTTTGGGAATTGATATTAAAGAAAAAAAGCTGACATTGCCGCTGATTTTTGCATTGGATCGTGCCACGCGCGACGAGAAGCGCTACATGATGAATAACATTCGCCTGCACCATCAAAAACCCGACAAAGTGCGCGAAGTCATTGATTTTGTGCAGCGCAGCGGCGGTTTGCAATATGCCGAAGAAGCGATGCTGCGTTTCCGGCAAGAGGCTTTTGATGTGTTGCACACCTTTCCACCTACCGAAGTGCGCCAGGCATTGGAGGATTTGGTCATTTTTGTAACTGATCGGAAAAGTTAAGCTTCATCCATTTTTCCGAACGGATAGCAATGGCGCAGTTGATAAAATCAAATTACCCGTCCAATATAATCTTCATTTTCAAATACTTATCTTTTAAATTTTGCAAATCTTGATTGACTAAATCGCGTCTTTTATTGAATGGCAAGTCGTGGCGCTTGTGGCATATTGGCGTAAAACGAATCCAAATAACTCATCATCTCCAATCGGCTCTCTATGGCAAGCGGTTCAAAATTAACAATCAATTCGTACAAGGTAGCTCGCTTGGCGCGAAACAAATCCAACGTTTGCTGTAACTCGCTCGTGTCCTTGCCGCGCCATTGAAAAAATCGTTCGCGCACCGACTTAATCGGCAGATTAGCAGGCGGTAGTGCATAATGCGCATTTACCATACCAGCGTAATCAAAATCATAAGGAACCGGCACCAGCGAAGTAGCTTTCCCCATATTCACCAATTTGATATTGTGCTGTTTGCTCATGCACCAGTCGGTATTTCCAATCATATATTGAAAAACCGTCATCACATTGTACTGCGTTTTTTGTATAGAAGCCAACTACGCTACTTCCTGCTCGATTAACTCGCCGCCCAGGCGATCCGCCATTTCTTCATTGTTTTCAATCAAAAAAGCATACGCTTCAGTAGAGCCCTGCGCGTTTGTGTACGTCACCTTTGCCAATTGCACTCGAAAACTACTCTCTGTCAAGACGTTCAGCATTTTATACATCAAATATTCTCGTACTACCAAATCATTATTGCCATCGATACAATGCGTCACCAGTTTTAAACTTTTATAATCTGTATCAAGCCCGTGGCTTTCCAAATTTTCTTTGGAAAACTTCAATTTTAAAGGTGGGAAAGCACAAATATTCCGGCGGGCGTGTCCGCGCACGCTAATTTCCGCAGCAATTTGCTGATTTTGAAAACTCATGGTGACCGGCAAGGTCAAATCTGCCTGTTTGTTCGCCACCAACTGTTGCCAATCGGTCTCCAAGGTCAGTGCTACCACGTCTTGCCGGTTCAACTGAGCAAATAAACTAGGGTTTAGTGCAGTGCTGTCCTGCTGCTTCGTACAACTCGCCGCGCCTAAGGCAGCCATTGTTAGTATAAATAGGATTTGAAGAGTGCGTCTCATGTTATAATTTTTTTCAGATGATTCTAAGTGCAATTTTATAGTATAGCCGTTTTTTGAGTGAAAAAGTTGCGTGAAGTACAGCGTGTTCGATGAAAGCATAGAAGAAACCTGCCAACAGCCAAAATTCAAGCCAAACCAGCAAAAACAGGACGATCAGCGAGCTTTTTCAGCTTGGTCTGATTTAAAAGTCTTTTGGTCGTAAAAACAGGAATATCACTTTTTACCAACATAAATAAATGGTATTCTAATTGAAGCAGCCAATCCTTTCAGAGAAAATTTCGCTACTTAAAAAATTGATTGTCAAAAAAATGCAATTAATTTTCGCTATTTTTTAAAATTTCTGATTGGGAGTTTTTCGATTCCTAAAGGGGAATTTGAAACTTTGTCGAAGAAAAAGAGTTGTTTAGCGATTTCCATTTTGACCAGCGTCGCTTCATCCGAATAAAATTTTGCTCACAATGATATTATTTTGACCTAAAAGAGGGCATTTGAAATGCTTTAAGTTAAAATAACATCAAATATGGTCAAAATGCTAGTAGTGTACAACTTACACTAAGTGTATCTTTGTCCTTGTAACCAAAAAAGATTTTTTACCGACTAAGAAAAAACGGTGTAAAAGAAGAACCCTGAAGTACGACATGTGATTGGATCACCCTTTTACATCTCAAATTTCAAAGTTTACACCACATTAATTATCATCCATTGTTAACATCAAAATGCTGTTTATTATGAAGGATTTCAAAAAAATGCTGATTCTGAGTGCTCTGATTACGAGCATTGTACTGTTTGTAAGTGCGGTCGCTTCTGCTACTACTGCTCCGATTGTTACGATTGCGCAGGCTGGCTACGCTAAAAAAGTGAGTATTGTACTGGACCAATTGGCGGCGCCGGCTACCATTTGGGTGGTGGACGCAGAAGGAACACTGTTGTTAGAAGAAAAGACTGAAGGTACCAAATTTGCGAAAGTGTTCAATCTGGAAAACCTGCCAAACGGAAGTTACAAAGTGATTATTACGACCGAACGCAAAGAAATCATTCAACCTATCTCACTGAATGACAACTCTTTAGCAATAAACACGGCTACTCGGGAGGAGTACTTCGCCCCTTTTATTCGGGTCCGGGAAGACGCGATTGACGTGATGTGGCTCAACAATCGTTTGAGCGATGTGACCGTAGCGATCCTGGACGAGCAAGGCGCCATTGTTTATGAAGAAAACATTGAAAACGTGCTGAAAGTAGAAAAGCGCTACAAGACAAGCGATCTGAACAAAGGCAACTACACGGTGCGTGTCACTACGCCTCGCAAAGATTATTACCACGCTGTGGCTGTAAAGTAAAGAAACTATGATACTGTAAATAAAAAAGCGTCTTCTCCTTTTGGGGAGGCGCTTTTTTATTATATTATTTTAAAAGTGAGCTTGTGAAAGTACCGGAAAGTGGAGCGTTGTAAATTTTAAAATTGATGTTTTCTCATTTCAAATTTGATATCGTATTGTAAATCAATATAATTGTGTATTGAAGGCTGCTTGCTCCGGCGCAAAATTTAAAAATGGATATTGTTGGACGAGTTGTTCAATTTTAGATAATTGTTTTTGTATAAAAAGCTGATGTTGTGCTGATTGCAAGTGAAATGCACGATGCCTGCTCGCTTCTACAATTGCCCGAATCTGTTCGTTTATTTGTTGAGTCTCTTCATTAAAAAATGCCTGGCTAAAATGTTGCCACACATATTCAATCGCCACTTCAGAAGGATGAATCATGTCCGCATTAAAAAAACGGTAATCGCGTAAGTCGTCCAAAATCAACTCATAAGCAGGAAAATAATGCACAAAATTCAATTTTTGACACAAGTTGTCAATGGCTAATAACAAAGTAGCCTTGCTACGCTGGTTTTCTACCAAGCCATCGCGGATGTGCCGCACTGGGCTTACTGTGAAAATGACCTGTAAATTAGGATTTTGTGTTTTGAGTTTTTGTAAAACAGGCAGGAATTTTGAAACAATTTTATCAATCGTAAGGCGCTGTTTTTCAAATGATTGCCCTGGCATTTTATGACAATTGGCAACCACTTTGTCGTTTTCTTTCAACACAAATACGTGTGCCGTGCCGAGCGTGACCAAAAGGCGATCCACCGAGGGAAGCTGAGACTGCGCCAATTGTAAAGACTCATTTATTTTTGATAAAGTATCGTGTTTATTCAACCCTGAAAAGCTGCCGTGGTGCAACCAACTATGCCAAAGTCCTTGATTTTCAAATAGATCGCTTTCTGAAAAAATTGTATCTGACAAAAGCCATTCCAACTGCTCTGCGATGGAAATCGGATTATAAACGATGCCAAAAGGATTTTGTAAATGCTTGAATTTCAGCGCCGAAAGTCGCGCGCCGATGTGTTCTGTAAAACAGGAGCCGATGCTCAGCAGTGCGTCCTGATGCTTGATTTTGAAAGGAAATGGCGATAAGGATAATTCAGTACGGAATTGCATGCTTGTCATTTATTCCAACGAAGATAAAAAAAGAGGCACTCATCGCAACGATGAATGCCTACCAAACCGAAGTAATTAAAAATGGAATGACCAGGTGCCATCGCATTTTTAACTTATTCAAGTACGACTCTTTTGAGGAAAAGTTGCTTTGCAAGTGCTTAATTAACAGATTTTTAATAAAAAAATAAACCGGTTGGAAAGCTTTAACTCAACAATGCTTTTTTAAAATTTCGGGTATAGCGAATTTCCTCGCCTGTGGTAAGTTCGACGTAGCCATCGCCACTTGGCAAGTGATGAAGCGATTGAATAAATTGCCGATTGACAATAGCCGAACGATGGATGCGTACAAATTGTTGAGGATCTAAATCTGCTTCGATAGAACGGAGGCTGCGATAAAGGACAAATCTTTTGCGGGTAGTTTGAATTTCTACGCAATTATTATCCGCTTGCAACCAGATAATCTCCTGAAAACGAAGTATTTCGGTTTTGTTATTGTCACTAATTGCCAAAGTAGTAACGGCAGCAGCTTCACCGGCGGGTTTCTCCGCATCAGGCATGGAGTTGGCGTTGGTTTTTAATAAAAATGATGCAGAAAATATTTGAAAATCAGTTATTAACCATTCAAAAAAAATCCAAGTTGTAATTAAAAGAACAGGGAATTGGACGCGCGAAGAGGCATTCATTCCTTCTAAAAACAGCCAGCCTACCAGCATTAAAAGCATCAGCCTGGCGGACTTTCCTAGAAACCATGCGAAGAATGATTGCCAAATTGTTTGTACATACAAATTCATTTTGTAAAAGTACAAATAAAAATTTGTAGCAATCTGTGTTTTGGATTGCTTTAACAACCTATTCGTAAAATTTGGATAAGTTTTTTAAAAATGGATCGAAACGACGTCCCGAGCCGCATAAATTTTAGGGCGCCAGTATTCACTTTCCAAAATATCATCAATCACTACGCCACGCGAAGTCGTGCTATGAATCACTTTCAGACTTTTGCGGTCGCGGTCAACCACCATTGCCACATGAAACACCGGCTCCTTCGAACTGCGCCGAAAGAAAATCAAATCACCCGGCTGCACGTCATCCAACGACTTGAGCGCGCCTTGCTTGGCTTGCGCCTGCGAGCTCGCAGAAATATCAATATCAAAATAATCCATCACGTAGCTTGTAAAACCCGAACAATCGAAACCTGTCTTTGGGCTTTTGCCTGCCGAGCAATATTTCAGTCCTTCGTATCTTTTAGCGTAACTGACAATGTCTTTCCGAAATGCTAATTCTTTGCTTGCCAACGGCTTAGATTCCGAAGGGAGCTCCGGCGCAGGACGAGTAGAGGTGCCAGCTTTTGGCAGCGGCTCGCGGGTCAACTCATGGAGTACCTCACATTTGACGGTAATAAAGCCCACCAAAATAATAAGTGCTGCATTCTTTACATAATTGGTTATCTGTATAAACCGTTCACGATTCATGTCCATGGGAGATGTGTAACTTTTTTGTAAATACCTAACGCCTATGCTTACGAGGAAATTTCACAAAAGATGCAAACAGAACGTTAAAGTTATTCAAGCTCAATAAAATAAAGGCTTCCCGACGCATTGAACGTGCTTAAATCTATCCTTTCTCTAAAAGAATCAACCGATGACCGACGCTATTTTTCGTTTTGCCACTGGCAAGATTGATAATGTTTCGCCGTATTATTTTTGCCTTAAAAAATCCTAGGTCGCTTCGCCGTATTTTTAATACTATTTTTATGCGTCACCGCCGTCTCCAAGCCCCAGCCATGCAGCGTTTCAAAGGTTCCGCCCGACATATCCATGCCCGGACAATCACTATTACCCGGTCCCCAGGACCAGGTCAGCCAGCCGATTTTCTTCTTTTGGCAATAATCTAGGATATAATGATACGGAATACAACATTTACATTTTACTTCCATTGGTGCAAATTCACCGATCAGGAGCGGAATCTGTAATTTAACACTTTCGTCAATCCCAGCTTTGATGCGGCTTTCCGCAATACCCGAATCCCAAATATGCCAGGAAAATAAAATGTTATGCAATGGATCATGTTGTAATAAAAATTGCCCGTTTTGTAATAAATAAGCCTCGTTTCTACCCCAATTCGCTGCATCAATCACCAAAGGCACGCGAATGCCCGCCTGCCGCATTTGGGTGATAATGTTTTGATAGGTGTTTTTAAAATCTTCTTGCGTAATGCTGTGATCTCCAGCTTCATTGGCAATATTGAGCAGTAAATAACGCTCGTATTTTTTTATAACTGCCAATACGTCTGGTTGCACCCAAAAATCCACGCACCCTTGCAATGCTTCGCCCCACTTACCCGTGGCATCGTGCAATTCAATGATGGGTAATAAGTTGTATTTGATAGCATTACCGATTAAAGTATCAAGCGCCGTAGCACCGCCGCCCCATTTCATCCACATGATGCGTACCACATTTGCGCCGGTTTTTGCAATTTCGGGGAAGGATTTTTCGCCGGTTTTATCCGTTACGACATTCATTTTATTTACACCTCGTAATACAATGCGCTCACCATTAGGTGCATGTAAAAACCTGCGGGAGACGTAGCAGGTGGGGCGTTCGTTTTGGGCGTTTATAATAAAAGTGCTAAATAAAAAAAGCAAAAAAAGGATGCTTGATGCTGTCTTGCTCATAAAATTTTACATTACTGCTGGTTGCTAAAGCTTCAAATTTAGGCTTTCTTACTTTTTTCATTGCCAAAAAAGTAAGCAAAAAGGCTAGGCAAATCAAACTCCTCCGTCGAACAGTGATTTGCCGGGCAGCCGCCACGCCGAGTATTTCAGCATTACATTTTATAAATAGAAAGAGGCGCTATTTCATTGTGTGACGTGCACACGCGCCAGGTAATCGTACTTCGTACCTCCAACTTCGTCCTTTTCTTTCGTACTTTGTACTTCCAACTTTATAAAAAATGCTTATTTTGAGGCATAAAAGAACGAAAACGCCAAGGATATGTCTTACGAAATAGCTTTAGAAAGAATAAAGAAGGCGAAAGAAGAGAATGCAATTCAACTAGACTTAAGAGGACTGGGGCTACAAGAAATACCAGCGGAATTAGGTGAGCTTACTCGTTTAGAAGACCTATTTTTAGGGTATAATCAAATTACAGAAATAAAAGGTTTAGAGAAACTTACGGAATTACTTGAACTTGAATTGACAAATAATCAAATCAAAGAAATAAAAAATCTCGATCACCTTAAAAAACTCAGAATACTTAATATTGAGCTTGTTTAAAATTAATGAAAAATCGTAATATCTTTTCAAACTAAGCTCCTACGTTCTCGTATTTTGGAAGATTCAACAATCTACTCTTGAATAAGAGAATGTAGCGTCGAATTGCCTCTGTCATATTAAATAAAATCGTCAATTTTAAACAAGTTCATTGCATACAATAAAATTTCTCATTTAGATTTAGCTGTTCTTGATTTAGGATTGAATATAATTTGGCAAAATTGGGAAACGTCTGGGCAAAAAGTTTTGCGTATCAGAGGTAATCCATTAGTCAGTCCACCTCCTGAAATTGTCGAAAAAGGCAATAATGCTATCCGACGATATTTAGAAGAATTAGAAAAAGAAAAGGAGAAAAAGTATATTACAAAGTTTTACGAATTAGATTCTACAAAAGAAACACCGTTCCTTTATGAAGCAAAACTTCTTATTATCGGGGAAAGCGGTGCGGGTAAAACAACTTTAGCCAGAAAAATAGCCAAAGGTATTCAGGCTACCTTGCCAACCGAAGATGATACAACACGTGGTATTGATGTT
Organism: uncultured Saprospiraceae bacterium; assembly: GCA_964517145.1. Taxonomy (GTDB): domain Bacteria; phylum Bacteroidota; class Bacteroidia; order Chitinophagales; family Saprospiraceae; genus JADJNW01. The sequence continues at coordinate 6,790 of CAZFBN010000066.1, read as the reverse complement.
TTTATGCGCTCCTTCTCCTTTAAATCATCACAAACTAATCAAGCCGAGCTATTCAAAATGAATATCTGGGATTTCGGGGGGCAGGAAATTTATCACTCCACGCACCAGTTTTTTCTCTCGCAGCGGGCGCTGTATGTATTGGTGACGGATGGGCGCAAGCAAAATACGCATTTGAATTACTGGTGTCAGGTGGTGGAGCTACTGGGGGAAAATAGTCCGATGCTGATTGTGGAAAACCAAAAGCAGGGGCATACGCTTACGGCGTTGAATTTTGATGGCTACAAAGAGCGGTTTAGCTTTATTTGCACGCCCATGTTGCGCAGCAATTTTTTGACGACGGAGGGCTTGCCGCAGGTAATTGAGGAGATTAAACATCGCATTCAAAGCTTGCCGGGTATTGGCACGCGGCTGCCGCGCAGTTGGTTCAATATTCGCGCACGAATTGAGGAAGAAGCACAAACAAAAGATTACATCAGCGAAGATGAATATGTAACAATTTGTGAAGCGGGAGGCTTGAATGATATAGATGCCTTGCATTTGAGTAAAGATTATTTACATCCAGTCGGTGTTTTATTACATTTTCAAGATAATCCGATCTTGCGGAATTATGTCATCCTCAATAATGCCTGGGCGACCGATGCGGTGTATGCGGTGCTGCGCAGCGACAAAATTGTAAAGGAAACACAGGGACATTTTACCTACCAAGATGCCGAAACCATCTGGAGCGACGCTAAATACAGGCGGCGGGTGGATTTTCTGCTGGAATTGATGAAAAAATTTGAACTCTGCTACGAGTTAGAAAATACCAAACGCTACATTGCGCCACAACTGCTGCCGAGTTCGCCGCCTGCTTATGATTTACGCGAGGGCAAAAAAGTACGCATTATTTATGAATATGATTTTCTACCCAAGGGCTTGCTGAATCGCCTCACGGTGCGCCTGCACGAGCACATTGCTGACCAACGTTGGGTGTGGCAGCAGGGCGTTGTGTTGCAACTAGATGAAAATCAGGCGGAAGTGATTGAAAGTTATGATAATAAGAAGATCGAAATCAATGCCGTTGGCGAAGAACCGAAGGAAATTCTGACCGAAATCGTCCGTGAATTGGACAAACTGAATCGCACTTTTGAAAAAATTCGGGTCGATAAAAAAGTACCTTGCAATTGCCCGACGTGCAGCCGCAGTCAAACGCCTTATTACTTTAGTTACGACAGCTTAATACGAAGACACAAACATAATGTACAAGAAGCACAATGTGACAACAGCTATCAGAATGTGAAAGTGCTGGATTTACTCTTCGGCATTTTAAATGAAGTGCCGGAAATCAATTCTAAAAAGGTTTTTTTTAGTTATTCAAAAGAGGATAGGGAGTTGAGGGATGAATTAGAAAAGTATTTAGCCCCACTGAAACGCCAGCAAAAGATAGAACCCTGGCACGACCGGGATATGTTGCCGGGCGATGAATGGCATCCGACCATTATTGAAAAATTGGAATCGGCAGATATTGTGTTGCTGCTGGTGAGCGCGAATTTATTAGCGACGGATTATATTATGAATGAAGAAGTGCCGCGTGCTTTGGAGCGCGCAGCTAATGAAAAGTGTATAGTTATACCCATTTTGATAAAACCTTGCGTCTGGGAAAAGGAGCCTTTTGCTAAATTATTAGCCCTGCCGGATAAGGGCAAATCCGTGACGCAATATGCCAACCGCGACGAAGCATGGACGCTGGTGGCGAAAGGAATTGATGCCCTTGTAAAGGGATAAGGCTATCTTGATCTAATAAATTGCCATTTTGCTTTAACAAGTGGAGGAGTTGCACAACTCAATAGGCACTTTACATAACCCAATAAGTATTTTGCACGACCCAATTGACATCTTACTCAACACAATAAAGATTTTGCTTGACTCAATAAACGAGTGACGCGACACAATAGGCGTTTTGCTCGACACAATAGACAGGTTGCTTTACCCAATAAGCATTTTGCATGACCCAATTGACATCTTGCTCAACACAATAAAGATTTTGCTTGACTCAATAAACGAGTGACGCGACACAACAGGCATTTTGCTCGACACAATAGACACTTTGCTGAAGCAAATAATTAATTGTCCCTAATCAATTGACAATCCTTACTTTATCTCTGCCAGCGCGCGTTCCAAAATGGTATCCTTGCCCTTGGCACGATCCGCTTCGCTCAAGTCCACTTTGATGTCAGGTGGCAAACCGCCTTCTATGTTGAAGCCATCGGGTGTGAAGGATTGGGTAGAAGAGTAGCGCACGATCCAGCCGTTGGGGAGTTCGCCGCTAGCAGGCGTGCCGCCGCCGCCGCCCGTCCAGTCGCCGATGACTTTTACCTGTGGGAATTGCTGCATGATGGCTACGAAGAAATTAGTGGCGCTGTAGCAGGAGCGATTGGTGAGGATGATGACGGGTTTGGTGAATTGTTTGCGCCCTTGTGGTTCTACATATACGTCAATCGGTTCGGTGAAATCCGTATGTGCCGATCCGTTTTTAACAATGAACTGATAGGCTAATCTTTTTTGCCCGGTGAAGCGGGAAGCGAGCAGCAGCGGGAGGTCACTAAAGCCGCCACCATTATCACGCAGGTCAATGATGATGCCTTTTTTGTTGTCAAAACGTGCCAATACCAGGTCAATTTCACTACCAGAGATGCGGGAGCCAAAACTGGAGTAGCGCACGTAGCCTGCGTCGCCCATGTCCACATGAATGAGCGCGCCGGTGTACCATTGCTGGTCTTTCCAATAATTACGTAGCAGGATTTCTTCATCAAAATTGGGCGGATAGTCCAAGAACCACTGCCAGTTGCGTGAACGATTGAAGCCTGCTTGCAAATTGACGTGCCCGTCGCGCAAAACGAAGAGCATGTCCGCCATTATATCATAAAGTTGTAAAATATTGGTCGTATCTTTTACTTTAGGACGATAAACATTATATACACTGTCCCAATTGATGTTTTTATATTCGAAAAAAGCATAGCCTTCATCCAGTTCTTTCCACAAAGCATCAAAGTTGTTGACAGGATTGTTCGCCGGATCATCCTCTAACAGGGCGGATTCACAGCCAGAAAGCATCAAGGAGCAAGATAACAACAGGATAATGTAATATTTCATACCAAACCGTTTTCTTATTTGTTACTTAATAAATAAGACCAGGGTATAACCAGCGGTAATAGGATGACCCAAATAATAAAAAATACGGCCATTCCTTGCGGATAGGGTCTATTTTGTAGCATAGCAGGCAGCGCCGCAAAAATGAGCCAAAGCGATTTATAAATCAATTGAAACAGCAAAACCAGACTCATTTTTTGCGGAAAAAACAATCCTACTATCGAAAGTAAGAAGATTGCAAACCATAACGCACCGACTAATCTGATGGCTTCTGAGTAAGTAAAAGCGTTACTAAATACCATTGCCTGAGCCGTTTTTGGAAAAAACAAACTCGTTATACTAATCCAACCGGCTACTATTATATTAGCAGCATAAACTATTTTTATTGCAATCATTATTTTTTTATAATAATTTGTTTACAATTTAAAATGCAAATTCAACTGCACGGATTGCATCGCCTGCTTTACTGAATGTGGTTCGATATTCGATTGATAAAAGTCCCAATAATAAAGCAGCCCGATGCGATTGCCGTTTTGTAAGGGATACGCTAGTTCCAGCCGCGACTTTACATTGGTCAAGACATTGAAAGTGCCGACTTTTGCAGCTTCCAATTCCGCATCAAAACTGTTGTCATTGGGGGGCGCTTCTTCCAAACCTGAATAATTCGGACGCAAGCCATAGGTCAACACCGGAACGCTCAATTGCCAATTGATTTGCCAATCGCGTTTTAAAAAACGAAAAGCTTTTTCCACGGCACCACTCGGTCCGACAGAGAAAAACACATCATAAAAATAATCGGAATTTATAAGCGAAGCATGCTCGCGAAAGCTGCCCCAGGTACTGATGGCACCGCCCACCGAAAAGCGCCAGTTTACCGTATTCAAATGCCTCAGGTAGCTGCCGTTCACACCAAACGTATAATTATCCGTCGTAGCGCCACTCTGCTCCGCGCTTGCCTCACCGAGCCAAAACAAGCCGTCTATCTGAAAAATACCTTTTTGCTTGCGCCATTCCGCGCCAGCGTACGTACCAATTTGCACGCCATCGTACAACAAGGGCGACATAGCATCGTCGCGGTAGGTTTGCAATCCAAACCCCGCACCAAACTTGAGGTGAAACGTATTTTTTTGCGCCAATGCCATGTCCGCCTCTTGCGCCCACGAACGAGCGAAGCCTAGCACCACCATCCAGAAGATTAGAATAGATCGCATGCTTACTGTCTTTGCAGTAAAAATAAACAACCCATTTCCAATTTTCGAGCTTTGTGCGCTTAAACTTTTAAACCTTCCGATCTTGAAACGCTAAACGCGAAGCTCCAACCTCCCTGCTTTTCAATTCTTCTTACCCAAGTCCGGCAGCACAAAATCATCCAGCGCACTCGGCATTGCCATGACGCGCTCAATTTCCTCAACGGTACGCGGCGCGCGTGCGGAGAGGTTTTCCCAACCATTTTCGGTGATTAGAATGTCATCTTCGATGCGTACAGCAATGCCCCACCATTTTTGATCGCAGGGACTGCCTTCTGGAATGTAAATGCCGGGTTCTACAGTGATGACGGTGCCAGGTTTAAACGTACCATAGGTGCCTCGGTCGTGCACATCCAAGCCTAAATAATGCGAGGTGCCATGCGGGAAGTAACGATGTCTTTCTCCGGGCTTGATGATGCCTAATTCGGCGAGCCGATTGTCTATAACGGTTTGCGCCGCTGCATGTGGCGCGCTGAAATCATTTCCAACCTTGCACGCCTCGAATCCTGCGGTCTGCGCCTCCAGTACAATGTTATAAATTGCTTTTTGTGCTTCTGAAAACGTGCCATCCGCCGGCACGGTGCGCGTTACATCTGCTGTATAGCCATGATATTCGGCACCCAAATCCATGAGCACCAGTTCATCGCCTAGCTGTGTTTTATTATTTTCAATGTAATGCAAAATGCAGCCATTTGCACCGCCGCCCACAATGGAAGGATAACCTTGATACTCCGAGCCATACATTTTATACACCATTTCGTGAACGCCCTGCACACCCGATTCCGACATTGTTGGCTTCATGACTTTCATCACTTCTACCTGCCCCACGCAACTCACTTCAATTGCTTTGCGCAACAGCCCCAGTTCTTCCGGCGACTTGGTTTCCCGCAACTGATCCATGTATTGATCCAAAGAAGCGACGTCCAGATTATCATTTGGAACCTTGGCGATCACCTTCATTGCCATTTCGTTGTCTTTTGCTGCCATGAACTCTTCTATCAGTGGGTCTTTCAGGATGTTCGGCTCCCAACGACTACTGTGGTACAACTGCTGCTTCTTTTCCTGCAAGGTCAATTTTGGATTTTTAATTACCGTATAATACTGGCGGGCTTTGCCGTTAAAATTTGTTGGAACTTTCGCTTTGTTTTTGAATGCTTCCATCAAATCGTACAAATCTGCATCTTCATTTTCATCGCGCGCATCATTCTTAAAATCAAAGAACATGACTTTATCAAAGGCACTAAAATTCAAATTATAGGCTTTAAATTCCTGATGATCCACCACTGTGGCAATGCCCAATTGCTCGCGCACGCCCTCCGGTCCCAATCTCCTGCCTGTCCACATTTCCGCCTGCGGATCACGCGATTGCGCAAAGACAATCTCATTGTATTTTACGCCACCATTGCCCTGCTGCCAATCAGAAAAAATCAGCAACACCGAGTGCGGCTCGTTGTAACCCGTCAAGTAATAAAAATCCGGATCTTGATGGTATTGAAAATCCACATCATTGGCGCGATTGCGTACGGGATTGGCAAAAAACACCGCCACCGAATTTTTTGGCATCATTTGGCGCAGGGCTTCCCGTCTGGATTTATGGAATTCACTCGACAAATAGTCCGTCGGAACATCTTTCTGGGCAAATCCGACCATCGAGCAGCCCACTAGCAGGAAAAAGAGAATAGTTCGCATCGTTTTATGTTTTAAAAATGAATGTTTAAAAGGCTAAAATACGGTTCTTTTGGAAATTAACCCGCCCAATCCTGTAAATCAATGGTTGAGTAAGTTGACTAAAATATTACACTAGGCTACTAAAATGTTGTAAGAAGATACTCAAACGTTACAATATCCTATTTTAACATCTTATAGGTTATTTAAATTTTTGTTTTTTATTTGGCTAAAGCTCATCCAAAGCACATTTTGCCTCCTGCCATAAATGGCGGAATAATGATCAATGCTTCGTTGCCCCGCCATTTATGGCGGGGGTTAAGCATAAGAAATGTTGGGACTTTAGTCCAATTTGTAGCGACTTTTACATTTTTAAACAACCTTTTAGAATGATCTTATCATGTTACAGCAGGGTACTAAAACGTTGTAGGAGGGTATTTGAACACTACAAGACCCTATTATAAGACTTTAAGAGGGTTTTACAATGTTGTAGCAGGGTATTGAAACGTTGCAAAAGGGTATTCAAACATTATAAGAGGGTACTTAAATGTTACAAAAGAATACTACAGTATTTTGAGAGGGTATTTTAACACTTTAGGAGGGTGCTACAACGTTTTAGGAAGGTGTTGTAACACTTTAGAAGAGTACAATAACATTTTAAAAGGGTATTTTGATATTGTAAAAAGCTACTGCAATGTTAGAAGCTGTTAAAAATTAAGTTTTTCCACATCTAATAGCAAGTAAACGCA
>CAZFBN010000065.1:0-28292 GCA_964517145.1 uncultured Saprospiraceae bacterium | reverse complement strand
CTCGGCATAGACGGAATAAAACTTTTTCCCTTTTATTTACAAGTACATTTACATTTTTAAACAAAAATTTATCAATTGTTGATTTTTATCATTTTATACTTCATCCCTGACAAATATTTTAGGTTTTTAAATCTAAAATGTCATGTCAACCCTTGCTTCACAACTTATTAATGAAAATAAACGCTCGAAAGCGACTACTCTCAACTTAAAGAACTGTGAAATTACTGAGCTGCCTAAAGATTTAGCAACGTGTTTTTGGTTGAAGGAATTAATTTTATATGGGAATAAAGAACTTGATGATTTAAGTCTTGTAGCCAATTTACATAATTTACAGAGCCTCGACTGCTCCTACACACAAGTAACCGATTTAAGTCCAATAACAAACTTACGTCAGTTAAAACGCCTTGATTGCTCTGATACGGAAGTTTGCAGTTTAAATCCTTTAGTTAACTTCCGTTATTTACAATACCTAGATTGTTCTTCTACACAAATTAACGATTTAAGCCCTATAGCCAACTTACGTTATGTGCAATACCTCGATTGCTCTGCTACAAACGTGAGCGATATAAAACCCATAGCAAACTTGTGCTATTTGCAACAGTTTAATTCTTCCTCGACTTCAATCAAGGATTTAAGTCCTGTAGCCAATGTATATTCTTTAAAACGACTCTCTTGCTCTTCCACTCAGGTCAGTGATCTAAGTCCAGTAGAAAATTTACATAATTTACAAATATTTTATTGTTATGATACAAAAATTAATGACCTAAATTCATTAACAAAGTTACTTAACTTACATCAGCTCTACTGCCAATATACTATAATTAGCAATTTAAGCCCAATAGCCAATTTAAACCACTTACAACGACTTAATTGCTCAAACACCCATATAAGTGATTTAAAACCCTTAACTAATTTATACCACTTACAACGACTCAATTGCTCCAATACTTCAATCAGGGATTTAAATCCTCTAATCAATTTAATTAAATTACAACAAGTTGATTGCTCTGATACTCAAATTAGTGATCTAACTCCTTTAACCAATTTAAAGGAATTGAAGCAACTCTTTTGTTTCAATACCTTGGTAAGTGACTTAAGCCCTCTACTATCATTGATGAAAAAAGGAATGCCTGTAAAGTGGCAAGATTTAAGAGAAGAGAGAAAAAATGGAAAAAATGAGGGTCTTCAAAGTTTTTTTAAAAATAAAATTTTCTTGGTAAAAAATTGTCCACTTATTACTCCTCCCATTGATTTTGTTCAAAATAATCCTGAAGCAGTTGTAGAATATTTTAAAGAATTAGGCAAAAATCGAAATAGACTCAACGAAGTTAAAATTATATTCTTAGGCGAGGGAGCAGCAGGAAAAACTTCACTTATTAAACGTTTGTTGGGAGAAAATTTTGATATCAATGAAAACCAAACACATGGTATCCGCATCCGTAAAGTTCCTTTTGAGGTAGACTCTGAAAAAATTGTAGCTAATGTTTGGGACTTCGGCGGACAGGAGGTAATGCACGCCACCCACCAGTTTTTTCTCTCGCAGCGCTGCATTTATGTGCTGGTGCTTAATAGCCGCAGTGAGGATAGAGCTGAGTATTGGCTCAAGCACGCCAGTAGCTTTGGCGGCAATTCGCCCATCTTAGTAGTGTTAAACAAAATAGACGAAAACCCCTCCTTCGAGGTGAATCGTAAACTATTGCAAGAAAAGTACCCACAGATTAAAAGTTTTCACCGACTATCTTGCATGAATGATAAAGGTGTTCAAGAATTTGAAACCGCCTTGCGATCAGAAGTGACAGCGTCCACTGCTCGGCGTACCCCTTTTCCGGCTACCTGGACTAAAGTAAAGGAGTATTTTGCCAATATGAAAGCTGATTATATACAATCGACGGAATATCAAAAAGTATGCGTAAAGAATGGGGTAAAACGAGAGTTCAGTCAGGATGTGCTGTTGCAATTTTTACATGATCTAGGCATTATCGTTAACTTCCGCAATTTGAAACATTTTGATACCCAGATTCTCAATCCCAAATGGCTTACTAAAGGAGTGTATCGTATTATCAATTCTGATTTTTTGGAAAGTAAAAAAGGAATGTTAGAAGAAAAAGATTTAGACATAATCATTAACGCACCACGTTATACATTTGTAAATGGCGAACAAAAATATCGATATCCAACAGATAAGCTGCTGTACATCGTGCGGGTGATGGAAGAATTTGAATTGTGCTATGAAGTAGCCCCTAAAAGTTATGTAGTACCGCAGTTGCTGGATGTGTCTGAACCCGACTTTTCAATAAATGGGGCTGTAATTCATTTCACTCTTCGTTTCCCCGATTTCCTGCCGGACAGTATCTTTCCGCGTTTTATAGTCAAGATGCATAGTTATATCAAAGATCAACTGCGTTGGCGTACAGGTATAATACTTCATAAACCTGAGGTATTCGATGCGACTGCTCGTATACGTGTAGACAAGGAAGACAAACTGATTCAAATTGCAGTATGTGGGGAGAACCGGCGACGTTTACTCACTTACATCCGCCGTACTTTTAAAGAAATTATCCAATCTTTTACCAATCTAACATATGAAGAAATGGTGCCTATTCCGAATACGAATGAATTTTTAGAATATGAGTATTTAGTAGAAGCTAAAGAAGCTAAAGAGGATGAAGTTTTTGTTAGAACCCTTAAAAAGCGCATCAAAATTGCAGACCTGTTAGATGGTGTAGAAGAAGCACTCATGCGCGATGCTATTGAGCAAACACCGGTGAAAGTATTTGTATCCTATTCGCACAAAGATGTCAAACATCTAAAAGCATTACGGGCAGCACTCTCGCCCTTGGAGCGGTTACGCAAATTGAGTATTTGGGATGATCGCGAAATTGATGCTGGGGAAGAGTGGGAAAAAGAAATCTTTCGCCAATTAGATGAAGCTGATATTATCCTTTTTCTACTTAGTAGTGATTTTATTAAATGTGATTTTCATTGGAGAAAGGAATTAATACCCTCATTAAATGCTTATAACGCTGGCAAAAAAATGATTATTCCAATAAAGTTGCGCGAATGTGACTTGGAAAATACGGCTATTTCCGCGATACAATGTGTACCTAGAGAAAGTTGGATTTGCTCTGCACCTTCCAATGAACAAGATTCTTTATGGTTAGAAGTTTCTAAAAGCTTAAACCCCGTGATTGACAAAATTAAAAAACGCAAAGCCGACAAATCCAAAGAACGCTAAAAGCGCTCCCCTATCCTATTTAGTCGCATTTTCTGCTGCATTAAACTTAGATCCGTTTAAATGCTTAACATGCTATTACATTGAAAGACAGCGACTTACTCAAGTCAACATTCTTTTCTGCAACCATCTTGTGCTCCTACGACACCTCAAAAGATACCGCCGGAGTAAGTTAAAGAACCTATAGGGGTTCTTCTTTAAACCTATTGAAGTTCAATAAAGATGCTATAGAGGTTCTTGCCTTATGCTATGGAGGTTCAAGGCTCAACCTAGGAAGGTTCTTTATTTAACCTTTAGGGGTTCTATAAAGATGCTATAAAGGTTCAAAATTTAACATAGTAAGGTTCTCCGTTGAACCTATAAGGGTTCTTTATGTAACCTAAGAGAGTTCTTTGCTCAACCTTTAGAGGTTATCACTTCAACCTATTGGGGTTCTTCATTGAACCTCCATAGGTTATTTAACTTACCCACGCAGGTTATTTATGTTAGTTTGGAGGTTCAAACTGTGCATGAAGTCTGTAAATCTTTAATAATCCATAAGGTACGACTTCTACGAAGTCGCTATGCCTGTCTTAAGCTTGCTATAAACGTTCGACTTCTTGCGAAGTCCTTTCATGACCTCGGAAGAGGTCAAATGTTTGTAGAAATAAGAGTTTTAACGGCGGGTACGACTTCGGAGAAGTCGCACTTTGCTGTGATTATTTTATTCCTATTTCATGGTTCGTTTTTAGATTTCGCAAATCTTCGAGATTTACGAAATCGTATCTTATCTTGTGCGCCATGGCACCCAATCCCTTACCCGAATACTGGCTGCGCGGACCCGTGGAGGGCATCCCCGCTCTACTCCAACCCGTTGCGCATGCGCTGCTGCAAGCCCGAGAGGAAATCCATACTTTGATGACTGGTTTTGAGGATGCTTACCTGTGGGTCAAACCGGCGGGCAAGGCGTCAGTGGGCTTTCATTTGCAACATCTCACGGGCGTGTTGGATCGGCTGTGCACGTATGCGCGAGGCGAAGCGCTGTCGAGTGAGCAATTACAATATTTAAAAGCGGAAGGCGTGCCTGTGGAAACGAGTGCAACGCTGTTTGTAGAAAGGTTCGATCAACAAGTGGATTTGGCGTTGCAACAATTAAAGGAGACGAATCCTGAAAACCTCTTGGACTTCCGGGGTGTAGGTCGGCAGCAATTGCCTTCTACCGTGCAGGGTTTATTGTTTCATGCGGCGGAGCACACCATGCGGCATTTGGGGCAGTTGCTGATGACGATCGCTGTTGTGACAAATCCTTTAGAGACGTAGTTTAACGTGAGTTATGGGTAAATTGAATGGTAGCTCCTTAGGTGGCTAAGGTGGTAAAAAAAATGATTTAGCTGTGGTAAAACTATTACCTTTTAGATTTCGCAAATCTTAAAGATTTACGAAATCGCATCCATTACAATTACAAAAAATCACCATCGAATGCCAGCGGCAACAGGTCTTTTCCTGATTGTAGCTTGTAAATGACGCCTGTTTCGCCTTGCATGATAATTTTGATGGGGCTTTGATAGCGGTGTTCGGTTTCGCAAATGACCTGGCGACAGGCACCGCAGGGCGACGCGGGCTCCGCAATGGTCTTGTGTTTACTTTGTACGGTGATCGCCATGCTTTTAACCGGAACGCCCGGAAACTGTGCATGTGCGGCGGCTAACGCCACTCGCTCGGCGCAAAGACACATGGGGTATGCGGCGTTCTCGTGGTTGGTGCCTGCTATGATTTCCCCGTTTTGCAGCAAAACCGCGGCGCTGACCTGAAAACCCGAATAAGGTGCAAAGGCAGTGGGGAGTACCGCTTTTGCATGGAGCAGCAGTTTTTCGTCTTCGGCTGACAAATCTTGAGCGTTTTCATACACTTCTACCACAGTATGCAAGTTTATTTCTTTTTTCATGTTGTAAATATGAAGATTATGTTGCAAATTTCGTTGTCGAGGGATTGGATTTTGGAGGGAAGGGGGTTGAGGGTGTAAGGGTTTAACGGTATAGCTGTGTAAGGATGAAGTGGTGTGACGGTTTAAAAGGGGGAGGGAAAACAGGATTTAAAGTTTAAACAGAAATTCTTTTGACCTAAGATGGTACAATTTTGCAAAAAATCAGGAAAATTGCACAAAATTTAATTTTGCCATAGTAAGAAACAAAATCCATGTTATCTAAGCTTCGTAAAAATGAATAATATACTCATCATTGGGGCAGGTCGCTCGGCTACGGTATTGATAAAGTATGTTTTGGAAAAAGCAAAACAGCACAATTGGTACGTTACGGTGGCAGATTCTAACCCACAGTTGGCAGAGCAAAAAGTGAGCAACCACCCCAACGGGCGCCCGGCGTGGCTGGATGTGACGAAGGTGAACGACCGCCGCGAAATGATTAGCCGTGCGGATGTGGTGGTGTCGCTGCTGCCGGCGTATTTGCATATGGAGGTGGCGTATGATTGTGTGAAGTTGAAGAAACACCTCATTACGGCATCGTACGTATCGAAAGATATGTATCGCTTGAGCAATGAATTTCGCGACCGCGAGCTGATTTTCATGGGTGAAATGGGCTTAGACCCTGGCATTGACCACATGTCGGCGATGAAGCATATCAACGACATCAAAGAGCGCGGCGGCAAGATCACGGCGTTTCGTTCTTATACCGGTGGCTTGATTGCGCCCGAAAGTGATGACAACCCCTGGCATTATAAAATAACCTGGAATCCTCGAAATATCGTATTGGCGGGGCAAGGCACAGCACAGTACATGGAAAATGGCAAATTTAAATATGTGCCGTACCATCGTTTGTTCCAGGAGTATCAAGTAGTGAATGTGCCGGAAGTCGGACAGTTTGAGGCGTACGCCAATCGGGATTCGCTTTTATACCGCGAAGTGTATGGCTTGAGCGGTATTCCAAATATTTTGCGCGGTACGTTCCGTCCGATGGGCTACTGTGATGCCTGGAATGCGTTGGTGCAAATCGGGATGACGGATGGCTCCTTTCCGATTGTGGATTCGGGTGAAATCACTTTCCATGAATTGATGGAGGCTTATACGAGCAATAAGGCGAGCGGTGGATCGGTGAAAGAACGAGTGGCAAGCATGATTGGGGCAGCGGTAGAATCGCCGGTGATAGAAAAGCTGGAGTGGTTGGGATTGTTTCGCAAGAAAAAAATCAAATTGCCTAATGCAACGCCAGCGCAGATTTTGGAAAATTTGCTGGTGGACAAGTGGCAACTGAAACCCAAAGATAAAGATTTGGTGGTGATGCAGCATGAGTTTGAGTACGAACTCAATCGGGAGAAAAAGCTCCTCACCTCTACCCTAGTGATGAAAGGCGACAATGAAGTAGAAACGGCGATGTCAAAATCGGTGGGGCTGCCGCTGGGCATTTTTGTAAAATTGGTAATGCAAGGCAAAATCACCTCTTCGGGTGTACATATTCCGGTTACCAAGGAAGTGTATGAACCTGTGCTTCAGGAGTTGGAAGAATATGATATTGTGTTTAAAAATGTAGTAGAAACTAGAGCGTAGGGAGCGATATTTGTCAGAATCGAAATGCGCCGATCCCAATTGTTTTTGTATTTATCTCCAGGTGACCCTTCTGATTCTGACTGTTGTTAAAATGGAATTTAAACTTACAAATACGCAATCATTGCAACTCTTTCACCTGCTGCGGCAGGGCGCTATGGTTGGTACGTCGGTGCTGCTTGCAAAAAGTCGGCTGACTGTGGCGGATATTGGTGCGTATGAATTGCTGTTGTACATCGGTTATACGCTGAGTTTTTGGTGGGTGACGGGCTTGGCGCAGGGTCTTTTGACGCAGTACCCACGCGCCACACCTCTGGATCAGAAACGATTGATTTTCAATGGGTACGTCCTATTTTGTCTCATCAGCGCATTTTTGTTTATATCCCTTCAGCTGTTTCCAACGGTATTTTTACAATTATTAACCGGTCAATCGCAGGTGCGCTTTTTTGAAATATTAGTCGTCTTCGCGTTGCTCCATTTTCCGACCTTTTTGCTCGAAAATTATTTACTTTTAGAAGACAAGCCCAGGCAAATTGTAATTTATGGTATTGTCACTGCAATGTTGCAACCCTTGGCAGTGCTGATTCCTGTGTGGTTAGGTGCTGATTTTCAATGGAGTATGATCGGATTGGTAATCTGGGCAGGCGCTAAACACTTATGGCTATTAGTAAATGTATGGCATCATGGTAGTTGGCAATTTGATATAAAGTTAATACAAAAAGTCGTTTATTTATCTTTGCCGTTGATTGCTTATTCACTAATGGGCGGATTTAATGTCGCTTTTGATAATTGGCTGGTCAATTTTCATTACAAGGGCGATCCGACGCAGTTTGCTATTTTTCGATATGGCGCACAGGAATTGCCTTTAACGCTTGCGCTGACGAACGCGTTGGGTACTGCTTTGTTACCAACGATTTCCAAAAACCTGAACGAATCTTTAAACATTATAAAAATCAAATCCTTACATTTATTTCATTTACTTTTTCCATTAAGCATTCTCATTTTATTAACCGACCGATGGTTGTTTCCATTCATTTTTAATGCCAATTTTACAGCCAGTGTGCCCGTTTTTAATGTATATTTATTGGTTTTAATAAGCCGACTCGTATTTTCGCGTGCGGTTTTGATTGGTTTGCAAGCCAATCGGCAAGTGTTGTTTATTTCGATTATTGAGTTGACAATCAATGCGTTGGTCAGTTTCTGGTTGGTTCAATACTGGGGGATGGTCGGCATTGCCGTTGGAACGTTGGTGGCTTACACTTTAGAAAAAATTCTGCTTTGTGCGTACCTGTATCTGCGCTATCGCATACCGATACATGCTTATATGAATGTAAAATGGTTTACCGTTTATACAGCGGCATTGTTGTTGGCGTATGCAGCTTATTTTATTACTTAACGTGTATGATGAATTTACATCTAAACCGGCTCTTTAAAAATTGGCACGAATGCTGCGCCAGCGCATCTTTGTATATAATGCCCATCAAATCAGCTTTAACTCAGTCTTTTAAAAATTTTGAAAAATTCAATTCCAGCAACAAATGTTTTTCACTTTTTGCCGTTTAATACTCCAGAACTCCCTGTTTATGAAAATAACGAGCATACTCTTTACACTGGTTTTCTTTGCAAATGTAGCGCTGGCGCAATTTGGCATTACCGGAAGGTATCATTTGAATGACGCGCCGAATTGGGTGCCTTTGAGTCAAAATGACAGCTCAACTGATGAAAAATACTTGGGCAATGGCTGGTCAGCGGGTGTAGATTACTGGCTTCGGTTTAAAAATTATCGGGTTGAGTTTTTGCCAGAATTAAATTACAGCCAATTTGAATACAACGACCAAACCGGATACATTAATCCAGCTGATTTCTCCAATCGTTTTTTCAGCTTCTTTTTAAATACCAATTTTTACTTATTTGATTTTGCAGGTGATTGCAACTGCCCCACCTTCTCCAAGCAAGGTCAATTTCTAAAAAAGGGATTCTTCGTGCAGGTGTCGCCGGGCGTGACGTACTTGCAAGGGAAAGTCGTTTTTGAAAATCCAATTTTTCACGATATTAAAGAATATAAAACTTTTGAATCTACTTCTTTAGCAGCCAGTATTGGTGCAGGAGCAGGTTTGGACATTGGTATTTCGGATTTTGTGACATTCTCACCCATGCTTAGTCTGCGCTATTTCCCGAATGCCAAATGGGAAAGTTTGAGCCAAAATGCCGCTCCAGTAATTTATGAACTTGCCTCTACGGAAAGCACCATCTGGCAATGGAGCGCCGGTGCTCGCTTGGGCTTTCGCTTTGATTATCAATCGAGTGGACGACGACGATAAAAATTATCAAAAAAATATTTCCTCTTTTTTGTGACTTGTTAAAAGGTTTGACGTCAAAAGTATAAACATTTGAAATTAAATCTTATTAACACATGAAAAAGACAATTTTTGCACTTTTTGTGACACTCCTTCTTGCAGTTACTACGCATGCTCAATTGATTGACAAAGGTACGCTGATGGCGGGCGGCTCCTTGGAACTGACGACTAAAAACAGCGACAACGTATTCATTCTCAATCCAATGCTGGGCTATGCCTTTACGGACAATACCATGCTAGGCGCATCGGTTTCTTATTCTTCCATCACCAAGTTGAGTTCATTTAGCATCGGACCATTTGCGCGGTATTACTTCAATTTTGGATTGTTTGGACACACAGGAGTCAATTTTTCCCACGTGGAAAGTGCCGAGCGCAAAAATGATTTTGACTTTGTGTTTGGTGCCGGTTACGCTGCTTTTTTGAATGACAATGTAGCGCTGGAACCACTGTTTACGGTCAATGTGCTCGATGGGGAGACTTACACCCGCCTCGGCATCTCTTTACAAGTATATTTTGGAAGGTAAAACACTTATGATAACATACTGAATATCAACACACTACTAGAAAACTACTCATTATTTTTCAATTCGGAGCAGAACATATTAGGAGAAAACTATCTTTTTAAAAATTTGTCGGTAATTTTCCGAACTTATTTTCAAAACCACTTGCATTATATTCCCATGAAGATCCGCTCCGGACACATCTACCCCGGAGCCTGCCGGAGCAGCTTCTTTCCTCAAAGAAGTTGTCTCCGGTATTCTTTTTATCATTGCAACTTATGGTTTTATCTGCTGGATTTTCAGTTGTATTTTTTTTGCCTGCTGCTTGAATAAAGGCGTTTTTTCGGATGCAATGTAAATAGTCTGATTATCAATAAAGTCGATGCACTCGTATTGGGTTGGAATCAAAAATTTACCGACTCGCTTTTTTTTCAATTTTCCATTAAAAAAATCAGCATTTGTAAAATTTGTAAAAGTGTAAACCGTAGCGCGGGAGATTGGAATGATGCCCAAACATCTTCGAAAATAATAAGCAAGCAGCACCACTGCTTGTTTATCAGGACTTATGGCGGCAGCAGTTACCACGCGTTTCTTGAGCAATATGCCGTCTTGTAATGTTGCACTAAAAATGCCCGGATGAGCCGGTAAAATATAATGTTTAGTGTAATAATTGCCTTTTAGAAGCCGATTTTTCGAAAAAAGATGTAAAGAATCATTGTGCCAAAAGAAACCTTCCATGTCAAAATTCGCCTGAGCGGGCGACGGCGGGAAAGCTTGCTGATCGGGGTAAGTAAATTGAATGGAATCTAGCGAGCCATTTTTATAAAGAATGTAAATTTTTAAATCTTTGCGTTGATTCAAATTATTACCAAAATCGCCAATGTAAATATTTCCTGGGGGATCGCTTGTAATGTCTTCCCAATCTTTATGTTGTGCTTGTAATAAAATTTGTTGTTGCACTGTACCTTTTCCATCCGTCAAAATCAATCGGGGCTGGTCGCCGCTGTCATTGTGCCACCACAGGCTATCTGGTGAGGCATAATACAAACCAGAAGCTTCCTGTAATGCTTTAGGTAATTTGATTTTTTTTGGTAATTTGTTCTGTCCGATCAATGAAAAAGTAATAAAACATAACAATGCAGGAATGAGGTGAAGACCAACGCGCATTTTTGCTGTAAAAATAAAGTTTTTTTTGAAACTAAAGGCGTGCTAAAGTTGTTCGATGTTTAAACATTAATCAATAAAAGGAGCACCTATGTCAACGAAATTAATCAACGGCATTCACCACGTTACAGCGCTGGCGAATGATCCCCAAAAAAATGTAGATTTTTATGCAGGGATTTTAGGTTTGCGACTGGTGAAAAAGACCATCAATTTTGACGCACCCGACGTGTATCATTTTTACTATGGCAATGAATTGGGCGCACCTGGCACCATTATGACCTTTTTTCCTTACGCAGGCATTCGCCCTGGGCGCAAAGGAACTGGTCAACTGACGGTGACCTCCTTCTCGGTACCTGCTGATTCGCTGGGCTATTGGGTAGATCGCCTGAAAAAATTTGGACTCAATCCATCCACTCCGCAACAGCGTTTCAACGAAGCGTACATCACGTTTCAGGATTTTGATGGGCTGATTTTAGAATTGGTAGCTACTGACAAAGACGAGCGTCCGCCCTTCACCTATGGACAAGTGGAAGAAGCGCATTCGATTCGCGGATTTTATGGTGTAACTTTGACCGAAGCGCAGCAGGAACACACCGCAGCACTACTCACGGAAGTCATGGATCACCAGTTGATTGAAGCCAATGGCAACCGCTTTCGATACACTGCAAGTGGCAAGCCCGGCGATTTTGTGGATGTACTTCATACCCCCGGCGGAGCGCATGGCTTGGGCGGGGGCGGAACGGTGCATCACCTGGCGTTCAGCACGGACAACGATGACACGCAGCGCAGTATCCGCAGCATCATTGCACAACAAGGCTTTAACGTTACGCCCGTTTTAAATCGACAATATTTTCACTCCATCTACTTCCGCGAACCAGGTGGTGTGTTGTTTGAAGTAGCAACGAATCCTCCAGGATTTGCCATTGACGAAAGTCAGGCGCATTTAGGGGAAGCCATTAAATTGCCACCCTGGGAGGAGCCGAATCGCGCCGAAATTGAAGCAGGACTTGTACCTGTAAGCGTTGATGTAAATAATTTTAAATAAAAACTGCAAAAGTGGAAAGGGCAAAAAAGGGTTCCTGTTTTCCCTTTCCACCATTTCATTACCAATAAAATATGCATACAAAAAAAATAATAACTGCCGGCAAGCCTTTGTCAGAAGCACAAAAAGCGCTGATAATGCTGCATGGACGTGGTGCCGATGCACAGGATATTTTATCGTTGGCAGCCTATCTCAATGTAAAAGATTTTGCATTGCTTGCCCCGGAAGCGACGAATCACACCTGGTACCCTTATAGTTTCCTAGCGCCGCAGGAGCAGAACGAACCTTGGTTATCAAGTGCTTTAGATATTTTAAAAAATGTAATGGATGATGTAAATGCAGCAGGCATTGCTACTGGAAATATTTATTTTCTGGGCTTTTCGCAAGGGGCTTGTTTAACTTTAGAATTTACCACGCGGCATGCGCAGCGTTTTGGCGGCGTGGTGGCGTTTAGCGGTGGGTTGATCGGGCAGCGTTTGAATTTGGAAAATTATAATCACGATTTTCAACAAACGCCCATTTTCCTGGGCTGTAGCGATGTTGATCCGCATATTCCACTGGCGCGCGTAGAAGAAAGCAGCAAGATTTTGCAAGATAAAAATGCCGCCCTGACACTCAAAATCTATCCTAAAATGGCGCATACTATTAATAATGATGAAATTGAAACGGTCAATAACATGATTTTTATTTAATTCTAGCTCAAAGGTTTTTGTAAAAGGCAGAATTTTGCTATTTTGCTATCCAACTATTTTTTCTTTTCCCCAGCCAAACTACCTTTGCTCACCTTTACAATCGCCGTTTTTATGAAAGCCTATATTTGTTGCACTATAGTAGCTATCTTGCTGGTCTTCAACGATTTGCTCGCGCAAGACTTTCTCTTTCGAGGTTGTTATGAAACTTGTCTGGATAGTTCGCAATTTTCTGATAAGCTAAAAACCTTGCGCGCCCAAGTAGCTGATCTGAGCTATCGAGGCTTCACTACAATGTGGCTGCCAACTGTCAAACCTAAAGAAATGCCTGGCTTTGAGGAATTTATAAATATATTGCGTAAAGCAGGGATTCAGCCAATGATGGATTTAAAGATTCCCAACGCGGATGTTGTGTTTCAACTCATGCCGCTTTCTGCACAATTGAGCAATGATTTCCAAATAAAAAGCTTTCGGATTTTCAGCGAAGAAACCCCGCAACCTGTCGTGATCGCCAACTTTTTAAATGAATATTATAAAAAAAATAACGATCCTGGACTGGTATATGCGGACATTCCGACGCTACGAACGACTGAACAATATGTGCAATGGATCAATAAAGTGCTTCAAAATTTACCCCCTGAATCCCGTCAAAGCATTTTTCCGCGCGTGTATGACTACCCGCTGCGCGAATCCCTGCGCCAGGCTTGTACGGAGCACGATTATGATGTGCGTAATATTTATACCAGCAGCCTGCGCGATGCCACGGCACTAATCGGATATAATGTTGTAACAGGAGTGAATCATGATTTCTTTGTTAATAATAATAAGGAGCAAGGTGATGCTGATGATTTTATAGAAAATCCCTTATTGGCATATGCTTATCTATTGACTAACAATCAGATAGGCTTGCCTGAAATTTTTTATATCGATTATTTTGGTTCAAAATCTGATGCTAAAAATGCGATTCAACGACCACCGTTAAAAAATGAAATTGACCAATTGTTAAAAGCACATCGAGAATATATTGTTAATTCGACGGAAATTGAGTACCTCAACCGCAAAGATACCGATAAGGAAAGCATTTATTTATCTGCCAACGACGGTGCTGATGCAAGCCGTGCGCTCATTTTTCAACTCGATGGCACCAACACGCCAGCGGGAAAAGCCAGCAAAAAAGCACGGGATGTTATTGTTGCGATTAATTTTTCGAATGTCCCTTTGAAAGTGATTCAACAAGTAAATCTGTCCAATGTGCGCACGGGCGATGTTTTCACCGATATTTTAGGTCGTTCGGCAACGAATAGCACACGAGTGCAAACGCAGGGCGATTTGAATTTGTCCGATGCCATTTACCTAGAATTACCTCCCCACTCCTACTCTATTTGGGTACAAGGCGAAGCCGCTCCGCTTACGCTAGGATTCCTTCAGCTGGCGGTGCAATCGTTTGATGATTTTGTGGAACTCACTTGGGAAACGGCTGACGAAAAGGACATTAAACATTATGAAATTGAAAAATCTGTAAATGGCAGCGATTTTCGCAGCATTTCCAATCTCCAACCCCTAGGCGAGGCGGGTGCAGCTTATTTATACACCGATGAGGAGCGTTTGCACGAGGAAGACGTGGCTTACCGAATTAAAACTATGCTAAAAAACGGAACGGCGCAATATTCTACTGTGCAAACCTTAAAACCAGAGGTACAAGGACTTTCTTTTGAAATCTTGAACCATCCGAAGGCTGGCGTCAAAACTTTGAAAATAAAAAGCAGTCAAGCGCAGGTAGGTAAGGTGACTGTTTTTAATGCCGAGGGCAAACAAGTGTTGCTGTTTAATTGTGCCATTAAGAAAGGCATTTCTTTGAATCAGGTGGATTTATCCAATTTCCCGAAAGGCATTTATTTATTAAACGTTGATACAAAAAATAAGGCTTGGACAAAGAAAATTATGAATCATTAAAATTTTACAAAATTTTGAAACAGATACCAAGCGATTTTTTTCATTATGATGAACAATTTACACCTTTGTGTAATTTGGCATTAGGTACATATAACTCAACGCAATAAGTGGAAAATACAACCGAAATTAAACCTTTCTATTTCAAGCAGTTTGCCATTTTTCAAGATCGTTGCAGCATGAAAATAGGCACCGATGGCGTGCTGCTCGGTGCCTGGGCGGATGTAAGTAATGCAAAAACAGCGCTCGACATTGGCACCGGAAGTGGCGTGATTGCGATTATGATTGCGCAACGCACTTCTTCCGCTACGATTCATGCGGTGGAAATTGATACCGAAGCCTGCACGCAGGCACAGGAAAACATGCTGAATGCACCTTGGGCAGCGCGTTTAACTGCTTTTAATACATCCATTCAGGATTTTGCATCCACCCACCACCATGCTTACGATTTGATTATTAGCAATCCACCTTTTTTTACAGGCGGTACATTTTCCAATAATCAAAATCGCAACAGCGTTCGTCATACTATCAAATTGCCGCATGGCGATTTGCTCTCTGCGGTGCGTACTTTGCTTTCAGAGGAGGGAAAGTTTTGTGTAATCCTGCCTTTTATTGAGGGGCTGCGCTTTCAAGAGTTAGCCCAAAGCTACAATTTGTACTGTACCAAAATAACAGAGGTGCGCCCTAAAGCAGACAAACCAATAGAGCGCTTGCTTTTGCAATTTGAACGCCAGGAGCACCCCATTCTAAAAAATGAACTCATCATTCAATACGATGGTATTAATGAATGGACAGAAGCGTATGTAGCGCTCACCGGAGATTTTTATTTGTATATGTAAAATATTGATTATTCAAAAAAAGTGCTGCATACTTCTTTGATAACCAATACATTATTCATAATTAATTAATTATCACTTGGGGCTTTGGGATGACGAGATTCAGCGATGATGCGTCGAGCAAGGTCAAGAATGGTGGTATCTTCGAGGTGAACCACGCCACCGTTGGGTCCAGGTTGGAGGTGCATATGCAAATCCGAAGAAATTGTGCCACGGCTGGTTCTGCCGGCGCTAAAATAATTGCGCACCAATTGTTCGTCAACGTTCAGTTCTTTAGCAATTCTCTTAACGCTACCATTGGGTAGTTGGTGCTTAATGTCGCGCAACTGTTCGAAGGTGATTGTAGTCATTTCGGAAAGATTTTGTTAAACAATAAAGATGAGAACGATTTTTTAATCTTTTGGAAAGATACATTTTTTATACAAATTTTTCAAGTAAACACCATGTGAAAAAGTAGGAAATTTTGCATTTTTTGACAAATCCCAACTAAACAAAGGTTTGACGGCAGGAAAGATAGAGGTTGGATGTTTTCAATTCAGCACTTCAAACGCTACTCAAACCAACACTCCATCTTTCATCTCCAGTCTTCGGTCGCTCATGCGGGCAAGCTCTTCATTGTGCGTGACGATGATAAAAGTCTGCTGAAAATCGCGGCGCAAGTCAAAAATCAATTGGTGCAGTTCTTGGGAAGAAGCGGAATCCAAATTGCCGGAAGGCTCGTCGGCAAAAACCACAGCAGGATGATTGATAAGCGCCCTTGCTACGGCTACTCGTTGTTGCTCGCCGCCGGAGAGTTGCGAAGGCTTGTGCGTCAGGCGTTCGGAAAGTCCCAAATACGCCAGTAATTCCTTCGCTCTTTTTTGTGTGGGCGCCTCGGGCTGACTGCTGATGTAAGCAGGGATACAAACATTTTCTAAAGCGGTAAATTCGGGCAGCAAATGGTGAAATTGAAAAACAAAACCGATGTTGCGATTGCGAAATTCTGCCAAACGGCGCGTATTCAAGCGATTGACGCGTTCATTGTTCATCAGCAATTCTCCTTCATCGGCGCGGTCGAGCGTACCCAAAATATGCAACAGCGTACTTTTCCCTGCTCCAGATTTGCCAACAATGGCAACCACCTCGCCTTTTTTTATCTGTAAATCAACACCTTTTAAAACGTGGAGCGTACCGTAAGATTTGTGAATATTTGAAGCTTGAATCACCGATTTTTATTTTTTAAACGCAAAGATAGCATAATTTATACGAATTTCCCGAATGAATGCCAACGGCACAATTAACATTGACAACACTTTACCATCAGGTACTTTCACAAGATCATTGCTAGCCAGACTTCGAGAATTGTTCGTAAAAAAAAGAGCAGAGTCAAAAATTGCTCCGCTCTTGTAAGAAATCACCCGACTGTTATTATGAAGGATTAAAAAACTTAATTCGCTAATAAAAGCGTATTACCATTTAATTTTTCCCCGAAGGGAACGCCTTTCGGCGAAATCATTTAACCAAAAAAGTATCTTTATCAAAACCGCCAAGCACCTGATGCTCAACGTAATTTCGCTTCAAAGTTAAAAACATTTTTTGAAAAATGCTAACATGTGTTAACAATTTCTTAAAACTGAGGCTAAGATAAAGGAATTTATTTGATAGCCGCAAATAATTTTGCTAAAAAATTCTGATTGCGCTCTTTTTTTTAGATAAAACGTAAAAAGACAAACTTTTGTTTTGTTTGAATAATGCCCAAAGTAGCCAGTGAACCAATATCCGTGCGTACTGTTACGTTTGCCAAACATTATTTTGGCAGATGTCAAAGGCAATACCCATTCTAAGACTCCTTTTAGGTGACCAGTTAGATCGCCATCACTCCTGGTTTCAGCAACAAAATGAGCATGTTCATTATGTTTTGATGGAAACCCGCTCTGAGACCGACTATGCACCGCATCATATTCAAAAAGTAGTCGCTTTTTTCTTGGCTATGCGTGCTTTTGCTAACGAACTGCGCCAACAAGGGCATCAGATTTTGTATTTGACATTAGACGACCCGGAAAATTTCCAATCCATTCCCGACAATATTAAGCATCTGGTGCAAAGATATGATTTTCAGCACTTTGAATATCAATTGCCAGATGAATATCGGCTGGATCAAATCTTGTCTCAATTGTGCAAAGACTTGCCCATCACTACCAAGGCAGTAGATTCAGAGCATTTTTTGACGACTCGCTACGAATTGCGTGATTTTTTTAAAGGTAAAAAGACCTACTTGATGGAATCATTTTATCGGGCGATGCGCAAGAAATATCGGATTTTAATGGAACCAGATGGTGTTACGCCGCTCACCGGGCGCTGGAATTATGATGCCGAAAACCGCAAGAAACTCCCTGATAATCAGCTTATTCCTAAAATGCGCACTTTTAAAAGAGCGGTCGGTACAATTGTAAAAATGTTGGAAAACTATAATATAAAAACAATTGGTAAAATTGATGTAGATCATTTTGAATGGGCGGTGACCCGCGAAGAAAATTTGCAGGTTTTGCAAGTATTTGTGCAACAGCGCCTGGCAAAATTCGGCGATTATCAGGATGCGATGGTCCAACGTGATCAAGTCCTGTTTCATTCTACGCTTTCTTTTGCACTGAATACCAAACAATTACACCCCTTAGAAGTAATTAATACTTGTATTGAATACTGGCAGCAAAATCAGCATACCATATCGTATGCTGCATTGGAGGGCTTCATCCGGCAAATTCTTGGCTGGCGCGAATACATGCGCGGGGTGTATTGGGCACAAATGCCAAGCTACCGTACGTTGAACTATTTTAATCATCAGGCCCCCCTTCCCGATTGGTACTGGACGGGGGCAACCAAAATGAATTGCTTACAACATGCTGTCAATCAATCGCTTAATAAATCTTACGCACATCATATTCAGCGGCTCATGGTCACCGGTAATTTTGCCTTGTTGTCAGGTTGTAATCCTGCGGAGGTAGATGCCTGGTACTTAGGCGTTTATATTGATGCAATTGAGTGGGTAGAAATCACCAATACGCGTGGCATGAGTCAGTTTGCTGATGGTGGCATGGTCGGCACCAAGCCGTATGTATCGAGCGCTAATTACATTGATAAAATGAGTGACTACTGCCAAAACTGCCATTATGATAAAAAGAAAAAATACGGTGAACACGCTTGCCCTTTTAACAGCTTATATTGGGATTTTTATGATCGGCACGCCGATAAGCTCTCCAATAACCCACGGATTGGCATGATGTACCGCACCTGGGCGAAAATGGATGGTGAAGAACGCACTAAAATTTTACAACAAGCGGCTATTTATAAAATTAAGGTAAATGAATTGTAATATGCAAGTATTTATTAATGTGTATTAAATAATGTTCTTTTTGAAGAGAACCCTTAGCTTTGCCAATCAGGGTAAAATATTTCTGTGCCTGGCTTCCTTTCAAAAAATAATTTTTTTTTGATACACTCTTCCCGATAAAGTTTATCTTTCGTGTCGTTAGGGAGAAGGCAATAAAACATTCATTTGGAGGCATTCACCATGCAGATCGCTTTGATTGAATCTTTGACCTTTTCCAATTTTTAAAAACTAACTATTACAGATTGTATGAAACAGCTAGAAACCCTCGATTATCTGGTATTTCTCGTCTATTTTATCATTGTAGCCGGTTACGGTTATTGGATTTACACCAAAAAGAAAGCAAAAGAAGTCAGCACTACTGATTTTTTCTTAGCGGAAGGCTCGCTCACCTGGTGGGCAATCGGTGCTTCTCTGATTGCGTCTAACATTTCCGCAGAACAGTTCATTGGCATGTCGGGCTCTGGTTTTGCGATGGGTTTGGCAATTGCCTCCTACGAATGGATGGCAGCAGCGACCTTGATCGTAGTAGCGGTGTTTTTTATGCCGATTTATCTGCGCAACAAAATTTATACGATGCCACAGTTTCTGGCGCAGCGCTATAATCCGACAGTAGCGACCATCATGGCGGTGTTTTGGTTGTTGGTGTATATTTTTGTGAATCTCACTTCCATTTTATATCTCGGCGCATTAGCAGTGCAAACGGTATCGGGCTTTAGCTTTACGGCATGTACCATTGGTTTGGCAATATTTGCGATCATCATCACGCTAGGGGGAATGAAAGTAATTGGTTATACGGACGTCATCCAAGTGTTAGTGTTGATTTTGGGTGGTTTGGCGACGACTTATCTCGCGCTGAATCTGGTTTCCAATCACTTTGGCTTCGGCGATAATTTTATGAAAGGCTTGAGTTTATTGCAGCAGCAAGCGGGTGACCACTTTCACATGATTTTGAATAAAGGAGAAATGATGATTCCAGATGGCAAAGGCGGTCAAAAAGATGCTTACCAGGATTTGCCGGGCATTGCGGTACTTGTAGGCGCGATGTGGATTGCGAATTTGAACTACTGGGGTTTCAATCAATACATTACCCAGCGGGCATTGGGCGCAAAACTCGAAGTAGCGCGCAGCGGCTTGTTGTTTGCGAGTTTTTTGAAATTGTTGATGCCAATTATCGTCGTTTTGCCAGGCATTGCAGCATATGTATTGTACAAAGAAGGCGTTTTCCAACAAGAAATGATGTACGAGGTGGACGGAAAAATGGTTGTCAAATCGGATAACGCGTATCCGGTGTTGCTCAACTTGCTACCCATTGGCTTGAAAGGACTTTCTTTTGCCGCGCTGACCGCAGCGATTGTCGCTTCTCTGGCGGGCAAAGCCAATTCCATTTCTACCATTTTCACTTTGGATTTATACAAAAAGTTTGTCGGCAAAGATGCTTCCGAGGGGCATCTGGTGCGAGTGGGACGCATCGCTATCGTCGTTGCTATGATTATTGCGATTTTGACGGCGCCTCAATTGCAGCGCTTTGACCAGGCATTCCAATTCATTCAGGATTTTACCGGTTTGATTTCGCCGGGAGTCGTCGCCATTTTCTTACTTGGCTTTTTCTGGAAGAAAACCACTGCAAATGCTGCCCTGGTAGGCGCGTTGGCAACCATTCCTACCGGATTCTTAGTCGCTGAAATTTTTGAAGGACTGCCCTTCCTCAATCGCATGGGCTACACTTTCCTGATCTTAATGGCTTTGATGATTATCATCAGCTTGATTGATAAAAAAGGACAGCAAAAAGTACATGGCATTGAAGTGGATACGTCCGAGTTTAAAACCTCTACGCCTTTCGCCATCGGCGCTTTGTTGTTAATTGGCGTTTTGGCTGCTTTGTATATTATCTTCTGGTAAACGATAGACATTCCCTTAATAAATTGTTTGCAAAAAGCGGTTAATCCTGTGCGCAGGGTTAATCGCTTTTGCGTTTGTATATCTTCTGGATTACCTTTTCACAATTAACCTTCCAGCAATATTTAATGCTTTGTTACCATAAACAAATTCATTCAAACCATTCTAAAATACCTACTATTGCTTTTTTAATAAAGTCCGCTGCTTTTACATTAAAAAACGTTCGTTTATCATTAAATACTGTACAATACACGCTACGCTCCAGCATTTATTGACTTACAAGCTTATCATCCAGTTTTGTCTCTTTCTTTTTACAATTTACTTGTAATAAATACAAACTGTTTTCTTACAGTCATAAACGCTTTTCTTGTAAATACTAAAATATTTCTTGCTTTTTATTACTATCCTCTTACAATTTTTAAAATGTCTCTTATATTTATTCAAATCCTTTTTACAGTTATCAAAACTCCTCTTACATTTATTTACTATTCTCTTACAAATACTAAAATGCCTCTTACATTTACTTACTGCTCTCTTACAATTTTCAAATTGTCTCCTACATTTTATTACTTCTTTCTTACAAATACTAAAATGCCTCTTACGTTTACTTACTGTTCTTTTACAACTTTTAAATTGTCTCTTACATTTTATTACTTCCCTCTTACAAATACTAAAATGCCTCTTACATTTACTTACTGATCTTTTACAACTTTCAAATTGTCTCTTACATTTTATTACTTCCCTCTTATAAATACTAAAATGTCTCTTACATTTACTTACTGTTCTTTTACAATTTTCAAAATGCCTCTTATGTTTATTTATTACCCTTTTACAATTTCATATTACATGCTTACATTTACTAATTGCAGTCTTATTTATCTTAGGACTTTTGCATTAAAATAATATAGATTTGTTATTTTAAAATAAGTAGAATACCTTGGTTAAATGCTAAGCAAAAAAGATTATATTGTATGGTTTTTCATGTTCGAATGTTTTTAGAGAATGTTTAAAGTGTTGCTAAAGGTAGGACTTTAGAGAGCAAATTTTTCAAAATAGGATCGCCGCAACACCCGCAATGCCGGTACAATTAAGGAAATAGCTGTGAGCCAATTGGTTTTTATAAAATTCCACTTCTCCTGAGCCAGGATAAACTTGATGAGAAAATCCACAATGAATAAGCCCCAAATGCCCAGGCTTTCATATTCCAATACAGGCGGCAGTTGCCCGATCAATTCTACAATGAGCAGGATCAGCCATACAAAACCAAGGAAAATCATGGGACCATCCAGCAGGTCTTCCATGGAGCGGAGGAGTTGGTAGCGTTCGCGTTGGAGTTGTTGTTTTTCTTGCATGCGCCGACTTTTGATTTAAGTTTCAACGCATGATATGTTTGGAAGTTTGGAGGTTTGGAAGTTGCCCGTCCAACTCAGAACTTATAACTATCTTACTCCGCCACCTCTTCCAATTTCAACGAGCGCAAATAGGTATTCAAGCGTTCCATCGGCTTCACGACAGCGACGCGCCCGGAGCGGACAAATTCATAAATGCCAATTTGCTGGAGCTCGGCGAGCAAGGCTTCGGTTTCGTGCTCGTGTCCCGTTTTTTCAATCACGATATATTCGGGTTCAATATCTAAAATACGCGCATTGTGCCGCCGCACGATTTCTTCCGTTTTATTATCGCCTGTAAAAAGCTCCGTTGGCACTTTGTAGAGCGCAATCTCTTGATACACAATCTCGTCGCGCCCGTAGTAAAATGCTTTAATCACATCCACTTGCTTTTCCAATTGAGCAACCAATTTGCGTACCATATCTTCGGATACATTCACTACAATCGTAAAGCGATGAATGCCCTCAACCGATGATTGCGAAGTGGTCAGGCTTTCCACATTCACATGCCGCCGCGTGAAGATGGAAACGACACGCGAGAGCAAACCGGTTTGGTGTTCGGTAAAGACCGTGATGGTATATTCGTTATTCATTTTTTGAAGGCTGATGGGGTGATGGGGTAATAAGGGAATGATACGTGTGCATTCCCCTATCACCCCATTCCCCTATGATCCAATTACTCTAAAACAATCTCATCCACCGCAGCGCCGCTCGGCACCATCGGGAAGATGTTTTCTTCTTTTTCTACAGAAATATGCAAGAGGTAAGGTCCATCGTGCGCGAGCATTTCGGCGATGGCGGGCGCGAGTTCTTCCGGTTTAGAAATTTTCTTGCCCGCTACGCCAAAGCCTTCCGCTATTTTTGTAAAATCAGGATTTTTCAATTCTACCGAGGAGTAGCGCCGGTCGAAGAACAATTGCTGCCACTGCCGCACCATGCCGAGGAAGTTATTGTCAAGCAATACGATTTTGACGCCGACATTCCACTGCGCACACATGCCCAATTCCTGAATGGTCATTTGAAAACCACCGTCGCCAATGAACGCCACGACTTCGCGCTCCGGTTGTGCCAACTTCGCACCAAACGCAGCCGGTAAGCCGTAGCCCATCGTACCCGCGCCACCGCTCGACACCCACTGATTGGTATCTTTGAATTCGTAATAACGTGCTGCCACCATCTGGTGTTGACCAACATCGGTAGCGACGATTGCCATGCCGTTGGTCAGTCGGCTGACTTCTTTTACCGCCAAGCCCATTTTTATTTGACCGTCTTTGGAAGCAATCGTATCTTTTTTGATGACTTTTTCGTATTCGATGGCGTCGTGGTGCTTGAATTCAGCAATCCAATCAGGATACGTTTTTTCTTGTACCAATGGCAATAATTCGCGCAAAGCGAGTTTGGCATCCGACAAAATCGGCACGTGCGCGTGTACATTTTTATTAAGCTCGGAAGGATCAATTTCGATGTGAATGACTTTAGCTTGTTTGGCATAGCCGCTCAATCTTCCCGTCACCCGGTCGTCAAAGCGCATGCCGATAGCAATCAGCACATCACATTGATTTTGCAACATATTTGGACCGTAATTCCCGTGCATGCCCAACATCCCCATGTGCAACGGGTGATCATTCGGAATCGTGGACAAGCCATGAATCGTACAAGCCAGCGGAATACCCGTTTTTTCTACAAATTCCTTGAAAACTTCCTGCGCATGCGCAATCTGAATGCCGTGACCAGCAAGGATCATCGGGCGCTGTGCGTTGTTGATTAAATCAGCCGCCGCTTGCAGAGATTCCGACGTCGGTTTTGGTTTTGGATGATAACTGCGAATCACCGGACGGCGTTTGTAGTCAAACTCCATTTCCTCAAACTGCGCATTTTTAGTAATGTCCACCAACACGGGTCCCGGTCTTCCAGAATTGGCAATATAAAACGCTTTGGCAAAAGCCGCCGGAATATCCGCTGCTTTCGTCACCTGGATATTCCATTTTGTCACTGGCATCGTGCAGTTGATTACATCCGTTTCCTGAAACGCATCCGACCCCAACAGAAACGACGCCACTTGCCCGGTAATCGCCACCAACGGCGTCGAATCGAGCAACGCATCCGACAAACCGGTCACCAGATTCATTGCACCTGGACCCGAAGTTGCCATGCACACACCCGTCTTACGTGTCACCCGCGCGTAGCCCTCCGCCGCATGAATCGCGCCCTGCTCGTGCCTTGGCAAGATGTGCCGCAGCCGATCCTGATAATGCCACAACGCATCATACACCGGCATAATCGCACCACCCGGATAACCAAAAATGGTGTCCACGCCTTCTTCCAGCAAGCAGCGCAAGACTGCTTCCGCACCGGTCATTTTTTCTTTTTTTATGGGCGCTTCCAATACGGGCGCTTGTTCCGTTGAATAGTTTTTTCCCATTTTATTTGGTTTATAGGGGAATAGGGAAATAGGGGAATGCCAGGTGAGAAAATCACCCCATTACCCTATCACCCTATTACCCAAATTAAATTTCATCCGTCACACATCCCTCACTCGCCGAAGACACGATCCGCGCGTACTTCCGCAACCAGCCTTGTTCCACCTTCAACACCGGCGGAATCCAGTTCAAACGTCTCGCCTGAATTTCTGCCTCAGTCAAATTGGCGTGTAATAAATTCTTCTCTGCATCAATCGTAATCTCATCGCCATCTTGCAGCAAAGCAATCAAGCCACCCGCAGCCGCTTCCGGCGTGATATGTCCCACTACAAAACCGTGCGTACCACCGCTAAAGCGACCATCCGTAATCAAAGCCACTGAATTTCCTAAACCCTCGCCAATTATGGCGGATGTGGGTTTTAACATCTCTGGCATACCTGGACCACCTTTCGGACCCACGTACCGAATCACCACTACATCACCGGGCTTGATTTGTTTAGCTGTAATAGCATCATTTGCCGCCGGTTCGTTGTCAAATACGCGTGCCTTGCCCGTAAAAGTCAAACCTTCCTTACCCGTGATTTTTGCAACTGCACCTTGTTCTGCTAAATTTCCATACAAAATCTGAATGTGCCCCGTCGGCTTCACCGGGTGCTGCAAATTATGCACCACCTGCTGCCCTTCCTGCAAAGCGGACGCTTCCGCCAAATTTTCTGCCATCGTTTTACCCGTCACCGTGAGGCAATCGCCATGTAGTAAACCATTTTCCAGCATCATTTTCATCACGCCTGGTACGCCGCCTACGAGATGCAAATCTTCCATCACGTACTTTCCACTTGGTTTCAAATCCGCTAAAAACGGCGTTTTATCACTTATGGCTTGAAAATCATCAATGGTCAGTTTGACCCCTACGGCTTTTGCCACTGCAATCAAATGCAATACGGAATTAGTAGAACCGCCCAACACCGTTATCACCCGAATGGCATTTTCAAATGCCTCCCGCGTCATGATGTCCCGTGGCTTAATATCTTTTTCCATCAAATTGCGAATCGCCGCACCCACGCGCAAACAATCTGCCTTTTTATCATCGGTAATCGCCGGATAAGAAGAATTGTAAGGTAAACACATCCCCATCGCCTCTATCGCCGACGCCATTGTATTCGCCGTGTACATGCCCCCGCACGCGCCTGCACCTGGACACGAGTGCCGTACCACCGCTCGAAACTCCGTCTCGTCAATTTTTCCGGCTATCTTCTGCCCAAACGCCTCCAGTGCCGACACAATGTCCAATTTGTTATTATCCTTATAACATCCAGGCTTAATGGTGCCGCCGTACACCACAATTCCTGGACGATTCAAGCGACCCAGCGCCATCATCGCTCCCGGCATATTTTTATCACAACCCACCACGGTCACCACCGCGTCGTACCACTGCGCACCCGCTACGGTCTCAATCGAATCAGCAATTAAATCGCGTGAAGGCAGCGAATACCGCATCCCATCTGTCCCCATCGAAATGCCGTCGCTCACGCCAATCGTGTGGAAAATCAAACCGATCAAGTCCTGCTCACTCACGCCCTCCTTCACCCACTTCGCCAGGTCATTCAGGTGCATATTGCAAGGATTCCCTTCCCAACCGGTACTCACAATGCCGACTTGTGCCTTTTTTAGATCCGCTTCATCCAATCCAATCGCATGAAGCATGGCTTGTGCCCCAGGTAAGCGATCATCCTGGGTAATAGTGCTACTGTACTTATTAATCATTCAAAATCAGGGTTTTATGATTTATAAAAGTTTCAAATCAAGGTAATTATAAAAATCGAATCAATCAAGGTTTAAACAATTTTTTGGGCGTGCCCCCGCCATCAACAGCCGTAATTGGGCTTCGCCCGCCGGAGCTTCAGCGGAGGCGGGGTCGGGCTATCCGCTTGTACCGCCATCCCTTCCTCCCTTTGGGGGTCGGGGGCTGTCGGTATCGCTCCTATCCCTCACGCAACCCCACGTTTTCAAATTTTATACTCGTTTTTCTCTTTTCCAATTGAAAATCATTTCCAACATCATCTGAACCATGATTTTTATGATTATAATGATGCTCATGATTAATATCAAAAAATCAACTCAATCACAGTTCCGACAAAAACGCTCCGCTCGGCAAAGTCCCCCTTGGGGGATTTAGAGGGCTGAGTTATTTACTCTCCAAAAGTAGCCGCTTCCAACACGTCCTGCTAAATCAAAAAAAAGTATTGTTACGAGCCATAGCCGCCCACATTTTTCTACAAAAAACTGATACTCAACCAAATAACATTCCTTTTTCTATGAAGAGAAACCAACCTTAGCAATTCCTTGAAAATGAGCCAGTAGTATTTTCAATTCCTCAAAAGGACTAACTTCGCATTCCAGTAGTGCAGCGTTTACGCTGCCTTCCGTAGCACAGCGTTTACGCTGTATTCACTAAAAACGTCCGGCAACGCCCAATAACAATCGGGATAGCCACCATTAAATTCGTATTTCCTTAATTTCTGACAGATCATCCACATGTCCAAGTAACACAAGCAGTCTGACATTTGGTATCTGGCATCTAAAAATCTAATGAATATGGCAAAACTGAATTTCGGAGGGGTTGAAGAAAACGTTGTCACCCGCGAAGAATTCCCACTCGACAAAGCCCTCGATGTTCTCAACGACCAAATCATCGCCATCATTGGCTACGGCGTACAAGGTCCAGGGCAGGCACTCAACCTGCGCGACAACGGCTTTAATGTCATCGTTGGGCAGCGTTATCCTTCCAAATCCTGGGATAAAGCAGTTGCCGACGGCTTCGTTCCTGGTGAAACCTTGTTCGACATTGAAGAAGCAGCCGCCAAAGGCGACATCATTCAATACCTGCTTTCCGACGCGGCACAGATTGCCATGTGGGACACCATCAAGAACCACCTCACGCCCGGCAAAGCCCTGTATTTCTCGCACGGTTTTGGCATCACCTACAAAGAACGTACCGGCATCATTCCGCCGGCTGATGTGGACGTGATCCTCGTCGCCCCGAAAGGTTCTGGCACCAGCTTGCGTCGTATGTTTGTAGAAGGTCGCGGTTTGAATTCGAGCTATGCGATTTTCCAGGATGCGACCGGTAAAGCTTGGGAACGCGTAGTTGCCCTCGGCATTGGCATTGGCTCTGGTTATCTGTTTGAAACAGATTTCAAAAAAGAAGTATATAGCGATTTGACTGGCGAGCGCGGCACTTTGATGGGCGCGATCCAGGGCATTTTTGAAGCACAATACAACGAACTCCGCAAACGCGGGCACTCACCGAGCGAAGCATTCAATGAAACGGTGGAAGAATTGACCCAAAGTTTGATGCCTTTGGTCGCAGAAAACGGTATGGATTGGATGTATGCGAACTGCTCCACTACTGCTCAACGCGGTGCCTTGGACTGGAAAAATAAATTCCGCGATGCCGTAGCGCCTGTATTTACGGAGTTGTACGACAGCGTAGCCGCCGGAAACGAAGCCCAGCGTTCGATTGATTCTAACAGTCAGCCGGATTACCGCGTGAAGCTCGAAGAAGAACTCCGCGAACTCCGCGAAAGCGAAATGTGGCAGGCGGGTAAGGTCGTGCGCAGCTTAAGACCGGAAAGACAAGAAGTGGAAGAAAAAGTATAATTTCGAAATTAAGAAATTTGGAAATTAAGGTGTCATCTCCAGAGGGGGTGACATCTTTATATTCACTAAGTGTCGAGTCATCAACGTGCAGGATTGAAAGTAATAACTCAATCAATAAGTAATTATATATTTTGAAATACCCAGTGGCGGCTGCCCGGCAAATCACTGTTCGACGGAGGAGTTTGATTTGCCTAGACCTTTTGGTTACTTTTGGGGCGATGCCAAAAGTAACAGAAGAAAAAATTTAACAGATCAA